>DRFF01000173.1 GCA_011050685.1 Aurantimonas coralicida | reverse complement strand
TTGCCGGGCGCACGGCGCCGAAGGGCCGCACCATGGGCCATGCCGGGGCGGTGGTCTCCGGCGGCAAGGGCGGCGCCGAGGACAAGATCGCGGCGATGGAAGACGCCGGCATCCGCGTCTCGCCCTCCCCGGCCCAGCTCGGCAAGACCCTCGTCGAATTGCTCAAAGGCTGACGACGGGGCGGCCCTCCACTCGGTTGGGCGCGATCTCGCGATTTGATACCGCGTCCCTTTCCCCGTTAAAGCATCCAACGACGAGATGGCCCCCACGCGGGGCCATCATGCGTGGTTCAACAACCGAGGAGACAGCCGCGATGCCCAAGGCGATGAAAACAATCGAAATGCGCGAGGCCGGCGAACCGGATGTCCTGGAAATCGGCTCGCGTCCGCTTCCGGTTCCCGCCGCTCACGAGGTTCTGGTCAAGGTCACCGCCGCCGGTATCAACGGTCCGGATCTGGTGCAGCGGCGCGGCCACTACCCGCCCCCCAAGGGCGCGTCCGATCTGTTGGGGCTCGAAGTCTCGGGCGAAATTTCCGCGCTCGGCGCGGAGGTGACGGCCTGGTCCGTCGGCGACAAGGTCTGCGGGCTGACCAATGGTGGCGGTTACGCCGAATATGTGGCGGTCGACGCCGGCCATTGCCTGCCGATACCGGAGGGCGTCAGCGACATCGACGCAGCCGGCCTGTGCGAAACCTTCTTCACCGTCTGGAGCAATTGCTTCCTCGGGCGCGCATCCAGCAAGGGCCATATCTTCCTGGTTCATGGTGGCGCCGGCGGCATCGGCTCAACCGCCACCCAGTTGGGTGTGGCGCTCGGCATGCGCGTCTTCGTCACCTGCGCGAATGCTGACGACGCGCAATTCTGTCTCGCCAACGGCGCGGAACGGGCGATCGACTACACCAAGGAAGATTTCGTCGAAGTCGTCCGCGCGGCCGGCAGTGCGAACCTGATCCTGGACATCATCGGCGGGCCTTACATTGCCCGCAACATCAAGGCCGCCAAGGCCGACGGCCATATCGTGCAATTGGCTTTCAACGCCGGGTCGAAGGTCGAAATCGACCTGATGCCGGTTATGCTCAAGCGTCTGACCTATACCGGCTCGACGCTGCGTAGCCGTCCCGACGCGTTCAAGGCGGCGGTGGCGGCCGACCTCAAGGAAAAAGTCTGGCCGCTGTTCGCCGACGGCACGCTAAAAACCAAGACCCATGCCGTGCTGCCGTTCGAGCAAGCGGCCGAGGCGCATAAGATGATGGAAGCGGCCACCCATCGCGGGAAAATCCTGCTGACGCCGTAACGCCTTCGCGGAGGCGCCCGGAAACGACAACGCCGACGAAGCGACCCTATCGTTTCGTCGGCGTTTTGCTGTCCTCGGCCGCCGCGTCGCGCGGCGGCCGAAACCCTGCCCTATTCCGCGGCTTCTCGCATCGACGCGGCCGACACTTTCGCCGCGCAGAACTTGAACTCCGGGATCTTCCCGTAGGGGTCCAGCATCGGGTTGGTCAGACGGTTCGCCGGCGATTCGTTGAAGCAGAATGGGATGAACACCATCCCGTCGGCGACTTCCCGATCGGCCCGCAGCACGGCCTCGATCGTGCCACGGCGTGTCTCCACCGCGATCATCTCGCCGGCCCGTAGGCCGTGCTTGGCGATCTCGCGCGGATTCATAGCGGCGATACCCTCCGGCTCGATCGCGTCGAGCACCTCGGCGCGCCGGGTCATCGACCCGGTGTGCCAATGCTCCAGCAGCCGCCCGGTGGTCAGCACCATCGGGAACTCCTCGTCGGGCACCTCGTCCGGCGCGCGCAGATCGGCCGGCACGATGCGGCCGCGCCCGTCGGCAGTCGGGAATCCATCGCTGAAGACCACCCATTGCTCCTCGCCGTCGGGTTTCGACGGATAGGTGACGCTCTCATTCGCCTCCAACCGGTCCCAGGAGATGTAGTTCAGCGAGGCCATCACCTGCCGCATTTCCTCGTAGACCGCCGGCACACCGTCATAGGACCAGTCGAGCCCGGAACGATTGGCGAGTTCGACGATCAATTCCCAGTCCTGCCGCGCCTCGCCCGGCATATCGATCGCGGGTCGCCCGATCTGCACCTGCCGATTGGTGTTGGAATAGGTCCCGAGTTTTTCGGCATGGGCGGATGCCGGCAGAATGACGTCGGCATGCCAGGCCGTCTCGGTGAGGAAGATGTCCTGCACGACGAGATGGTCGAGCTTGGCCAGCGCCGCCCGCGCATGGATCTGGTCGGGGTCCGACATCGCCGGATTCTCGCCCATGACATACATGCCCTTGATCGATCCCTCATGGATCGCGTCGATGATCTCGACAACCGTGAGGCCCTTTTTGGGGTCGAGCGTCCGGCCCCAGAAATCCTCCATCTCGCCGCGGATATCGACATTCTCGACGGACCGGTAGTCCGGGAAGAACATCGGGATCAGCCCGGCGTCGGACGCGCCTTGCACGTTGTTCTGCCCGCGCAGCGGGTGCAGCCCGGTGCCCGGACGCCCGACATGGCCGGTGATCAGCGCCAGGGCGATCAGGCAGCGCGAATTGTCGGTGCCATGGGTGTGCTGGGAAATGCCCATGCCCCAGAAGATGACCGAGCGTTCCGACGTCGCGTAGGTGCGGGCCACGTCGCGGATCACCTCGGCCGCGATGCCGCAGATTTCGGCCATCGCTTCCGGCGCGAAATCCTTGACCTTCTCCTTCAGCGCCTCGAAGCCGCTGACATTGGCCTGGATATATTGCTGGTCGTAGAGATTCTCCTCGATGATGACGTGCAGCATCGCGTTGAGAAGCGCCACGTCCGTTCCCGGCTTGAAGCGCAGTCCGTGCGAAGCGTGGCGCATCAGTTCCTGGCCGCGCGGGTCCATCACGATCAGCTTGGTGCCATTTTTCACCGCCTGCTTGAGATAGGTCGCGGCGACCGGATGGTTCTGACCCGGCCTTGCCCCGATGACGATGACGCAATCGGCCTTCAAGGCATCCATGAACGGCGCGGAGACAGCGCCCGATCCGACGCCCTCCAGCAGCGCCGCCACCGACGAGGCGTGGCACAGCCGCGTGCAGTGATCGACGTTGTTGGTGCCGAAGCCCTGCCGGATGAGCTTCTGGAAGAGATACGCCTCCTCGTTGGAGCCCTTGGCCGAACCGAAACCGGCGATCGCGCCGCCACCGTCCGCATCGCGGATCTTGGTGAGGCCTGAGGCGGCCCGATCCATCGCCTCTTCCCAGGTCGCTTCGCGGAAGACGTCGGAGACGTCCATGAAGCGCATGTCGATATCGCCGCGCTTCGGCGCGTCGTCGCGGCGGATCAGCGGCTTGGTCAGCCGGTCTTTCGACATGGCGTAGTCGAAGCCGAAACGGCCCTTGACGCAGAGCCGGTTCTCGTTGGACGGCCCATCGCGACCGTCGACCAGCACGATCTTGTTGTCCTTGGAATAAACCGTCGTCTGGCAGCCGACGCCGCAGAACGGGCAGACCGAATCCGTCACCTTGTCGAATTCGGTGACGACGCGCTTGCGGCCGTCCGTGTCCATCAGCGTCTTTTCGTACAAAGCGCCGGTCGGACAGACTTGGACGCACTCGCCGCAGGTCACGCAGGTCGAAAAGCCCATCGGGTCGTGGATGTCGAACACCGGCACCGCGTGGTGGCCGCGATCGGCCATGCCGAGCACGTCGTTGACCTGCACCTCGCGGCAGGCGCGCACACACAGATTGCAGGCGATGCAGGCATCGAGATTGACGGCGATCGCCGGGTTGGAAATATCGTGGATGCCGGGGGTGTTGTCCGGCATGCCGTGAGTGGTGGACGCCGCGATACTGCTTGGCCCGGCCTCGCCGTTCAGCGACGGGTTCTTGCCGTCGAATTTCGACGGCAAGCGCTTGGAACCGGTGATCCCGAAATCCGCCGCCCAATTCCAGAAGGACGATTGGCTGTCCGGGCTTTCCTCGGGCGGGCGCATGTCGGCGGCCAGCATCTCGAACACCATCTCGCGCGATTTCTTGGCTCGCTCGCTCGCCGTCTTCACGACCATGCCGTCGGCCACCTTGCGCTGGCACGACGCCGCCAGCACGCGCTCGCCCTCGACCTCGACCATGCAGGCCCGGCAATTGCCGTCCGCGCGATAGCCGGGCTTGTCGAGGTAACACAGATGCGGAATCCGGTTGCCCTCGCGCTTGGCGACCTGCCAGATGGTCTCGTCCTTGGCGGCGGAAACCGACTGGCCGTCCAGGGTGAAGGTAATCTGCTCGACTTGCGTCTCGAGCCTGTCGGCATGGTCGCCGGCGACGCGGCCACCGTCGGCGGAGGCCGCACGTCCCACTGCGTTGTCAGGCGATACATTGCTCATATCGGCTGGGCTTTCGTTGCTGTTGTTCTGATCGGAGCCGCTCATCACAAATCCCCCCGGAAATATTGCAGCAGATGGTTCACCGGGTTCGGTGCCGCCTGCCCCAGCCCGCAAATCGAGGCATCACGCATGACCTGTTCCAGATCGCGGATCGTCGCCTCGTCGAGCTTGCCTTCGGTCCTCAAGAGCTTGCCCATCTTCTCGGTGCCGCCCCGGCACGGGGTGCACTGGCCGCAGCTTTCATGGGTGAAGAAATCGACAAGGTTCAGCGCCACGTCCTTGATGTTGTCCGCATCGGAAAACACCACGATCGCGTGGCTGCCGACGAACGAACCCAGTTCCGCGAGCTTGCCACCGAAATCGAGTGGCACGTCGTCGAGGCTCGCCGGCAGAATCCCGCCTGACGCACCGCCCGGCAGATAGGCCTTGAAGCTGTGGCCGTCGGCCATGCCGCCGCAATGATCCTCGATCAGCTCGCGGATCGTCACACCCGCCGGCGCAACTTTGACGCCGGGATCTTTCACTCTGCCGGAGACCGACCAGGAGCGCATGCCGGGATGGTCGGGCTTGCCTTGCGCGTGGAACCACTCGACACCGTGTTCGAGGATCTTCGGCACCCAGTAGAGCGTCTCGACATTGTTGTTGAGCGTCGGACGGCCGAAGACACCGACTTCGGCGATGTAGGGCGGCCGGTGGCGCGGCAGGCCGCGCTTGCCCTCGATCGACTCGATCATCGCGCTTTCTTCGCCGCAGATGTAGGCGCCTGCCCCGCGCCGCAGTTCGATGAAGCCCGGCTCGACCAGTCCGGCTGCCTCCAGTGCGGCGATCTCGGTCCGCAGGATCTCCAGCACCGCGGGATATTCGTCGCGCATGTAGAGGTAGATCCGCTCCGCCTCGACGACATGCGCGCCGATCAAGGCGCCCTCGAACATCGGATGCGGATTACGTTCGAGGTGGAACCGATCCTTGAAGGTGCCAGGCTCGCCCTCATCACCATTGATTGTCATCAGGCGCGGGCCGGGATAGCCGCGTACGAAACCCCATTTCTTCCCCAACGGGAAGCCGGCGCCGCCGAGGCCGCGCAACGACGCGTCGTTGAGCTTCTCGATGATGGTATCCGCGGCGAGTGCGCCGGAGCGCACCTGCTCCCAAATTCCGTATCCGCCCTTGGCCTGGTAGGCCGCCAGCCCATCGTAGTCGGGTTTCTGGACGCCGGTTTCGCCGGTCTCGGCCAACTTAAGCAGCCCCGCCGCACTGGCGTGACCGACCTCGCGGTCGCCGATTCGGGCAGCCGGCGCGACATCGCAGCCGCCCATGCAGGGTGCGCGCACGACACGCACCTTGGTAGGATCGACTTCCGCTTCCAGTTCGGCGATCACATCCTCGGCGCCCATGCACATGCAGGTCACCGAATCGCAGACCCGGATGGTCAGCGGCGCGGGCGTCGGCTCCCCTTCCTTCACCACGTCGAAGTGATCGTAGAAGGAGGCGACTTCGTAGATCTCGACCTGGCTGAGCCGCATTTCCTCGGCCAAGGCCCGGATATGCTTGGCCTGCAAACAGCCGAATCGGTCTTGAATCAGGTGCAAATGCTCGATCAGCAGGTCGCGCCGCCGCGGCCGATCTCCGAGCAGATCGTGAACCTCGCGGTGCGCGCTCTCGTCGAGCTGGCGTCCTTTTGGCTTGCCGCTGTCGCGTTTGCGCGGCATTGGCGCGGCCGGTTGGTCAAGCATAATTCGGCTCCCCCCGTTTCGCGGATATCGGCGAAACATCAATTCCCACGCTCAAGCTCCGCGGAGATCTCCACGAAAACTCTGCGGTCCTCAAATGAAATGGCCGGGATGCGATCCGTTTGCTGGCGATCAGGTGGCGCCACGCCCGCTATCCCTCCGGGAGCCCTGTCCGGGGTGATTACCCTAACACGCCAGCCATGTGATGCAAGGCGTCGATCGATGCATTGCCGATGCGATTGCTATCGAATTCCAAGTGCTTGCGTCAGCGTGAGCCCGTCTACCGCTCCACGGGTTCCGGGGGCCGGTCACGGCTGAAGGCGTAGGCGACCAGGCCCGCCACCAGCAACACGGCGTAGAAGGCGAAAACGGTGGCGTAGGCCGATTCGGAGGAGATTTCGGGATCGGCGAGGGCGAAGACGCCACCCGAGAGGAACTGGATGGCGCCGGCGCCGCCGATCGAGAAAAAATTCAGCAAAGTGATGCCGCGCCCCAGCAAATGCGGCGGCATGAAGCTGCGCGCATGAGCCATGATCAGGGCGTAGTTGGCGCCAAACAGCGTGATCGCGGTGAGCAGAATGACGGCAGTCGGTGCGGAACCGGAGCCGAGAAGGGCCAGTCCCGTCAGCAGGATCGCGTTCACCGACGAGCCGACGATGGGGATCCATTTGCGGGTCCGGAAGATGACATCGAGCGGTCCGTGGGCAACCGTCCCCACGATCAGGGCGATGGCCATCAGCAAGGTCGCGTTGCCGACCCGTGCCAAGTCGAAACCGTAGACGTCGGCGAGATAGGGGCCGGCCCACAGGCCGCGCAGATTCGCCGCCGGCGCATAGGCGACGAAGGCCATGGCCATCAAGGGCCAGAGTTCGCGCATCCGTAAAAGGTCGAGGAGCGAGCCGCGATCCGCCGCGTTTTCAACGGCCGGCACGGGCGGATCGCGCAGCACCCACATGATGATCAAGGCCAGAAGCAGGGTCACGACGGCGAGCCCGGCCATCACCTGGCGCCAGCCGACCGCCTCCACCGCGAGCGCCAACGGCGCCGACCCGAGCACGCCACCACCAAGACCGAAAGCGACGAACCAGGATGCGAACATGGCGAAGCGGCGCGGGTGAAAGGTCCGCGCGAAGATAAAGAACGCCGCCATCAGGATCGGTGCGCAGCCGGCCCCGATCAGAGTCATCGCGACGATGATCGCAACCGCCCCGTTAGCGGCAGCAAACAGTGTTGAGCCTGCGGCAGCGGCGAGAAGAAACAGCGCCACCGTACGACGCGGACCATACCGATCGAGAGCGAAACCAACCGGAAACTGCATCAGCGCGAAGGCGATGAACCACAGCCCCGCCGCGCTCGACAGCGCCACCTCGCCGATCCCCAAATCCCGCGTCAGCTCCGGTGCGAGAACTGCCAGAAAGGAGCGGAAGAACTGCGAGAGGATGTAGGTGACGGCGAGAATGACGACGCCGGTCATCGGCGGTTTCCTTCGATGCTGAAACGACGACCGGCGCCGACCCGATCAAATCAGGAGATCGGCGAGGATATGGTTGTCAGTGATATCCTGGTAGCTGACCCCGCCTTCGTCGAATCGCTTCAGGAGCCCGGCGAAATTCGCCGAATCCTTGGTCTCGATGCCGATCAGGATCGAGGCGAAATCGCGGGCCGATTTCTTCAGATACTCAAAACGCGCGATATCGTCGTCGGGTCCGAGATAGTCGAGAAAATCCTTCAGCGCGCCGGGCCGCTGGGCGAGCCGCAGGATGAAGTATTTCTTCAGGCCTTCGAAGCGCAGTGCCCGCTCCTTGACGTCCGGCAACCGCTCGAAGTCGAAATTTCCGCCGGAGACGACCAGCACGACGGTCTTGCCGCGCACGCTGTCGCCCAGGCTGCGCAGCGCGTCGATAGCCAGCGCCCCGGCCGGCTCCAGTACGATGCCCTCGACGTTCAGCATCTCCAGCATGGTCTGGCAGAGCCGTCCCTCGGGCGACAGGATCACGCGCTCGGCCCCGAAACCACGCAGCGTCTCGAAGGGCAGCTGGCCGATCTCGGCAACCGCCGCTCCGTCGACGAAGCCGTCGAGCTGCGGCAGGCGGACCAATTTGCCCTCGACGAGGCTAGTGCGCAGGCTCGGCGCGCCGAGCGGCTCGACGAAATGAAAGTCGGGCGACCCCTCGCCTTCGAAATAACGGGTGAGACCCGAGGCAAGCCCGCCGCCCCCGACCGGCAGGATCAGCATGTCCGGCGTCTCGCCGGCGAGCTGGCGTTCGATCTCGAGCCCGACGCTGGCCTGGCCCTCGACGATGTCCTCATGGTCGAAAGGCGGCACCATCGGCGCGCCGGTCTCGGCGGAATAGGCCTTGGCCGCGGCGTAGCAGTCGTCGAAGAAGTCGCCGATGAGTTCGATCTCCACGGCGTCGCCGCCGAAGATGCGGGTCTTGTCGATCTTCTGCTGCGGCGTCGTCACCGGCATGAAGATGCGGCCCTTGAGCCCGAAATGCCGGCAGGCGAAAGCGAACCCTTGCGCGTGATTGCCGGCCGAGGCGCAGCAGAACTTGCTGGTTGCCGAGCCGGCCGCGATGCGCTTGCGCATGAAGTTGAAGGCGCCGCGGATCTTGTAGGAGCGGACCGGCGTCAGATCCTCGCGCTTGAGGAAGATGCGGGCGTCATAGCGGGCGGACAGATGCTCGTTGAGCTGCAGCGGCGTTTCGGGAAACAGCGCGCGGAGCGCGCCCTCCGCGCTGGCGACGCGGGAGCGGAATTCGGAAGTGGACATGAGGCGGTTCTTGGATCTTGGGGCGCGCGGCGTGGCGTTCCCGTGAGATTTGCGGATCGGCGGGGCGTCCCGACGATCAGGAGGCGATGGTGCTGTCAGGCCGACCACCGCGAGCCGCACGGGTCCGTAGGGCACCACACCGCGAGGCGGCATGGGGATCGGACGCGCCGGCGCCGATAATCAGGATCGCGGCTCCGCCGATCGAGATATCCAATACCATCGCACGCCCCTTTCCCGCATCCGGTTGCCGTTGCGCCCAGCCATCGGCCATCGCGGCGGCTTTGTAAAGTATGCGTCCCACGTTGGTGGGCGAAAGCCCTACCTTCATTCCGCAGGGTTGCGACTGCCTGCGATAGCTGACGAACCTTGCGGTTGCGGCTTCAAGCAGTCGACGGACAGAGCGCTTCGGCCTCCGCCCAGTCGCAGAACCCGCCGAGCATGCGGTCGACAGTCAGCGCCGCCCCGATGCTCCCGCAGAGCGTGTCGAAGGCCGCGTCACGGTCAGTGCCTGGCATGACCGCCTCGAGCTCTGCCCGGTGCTGATAGTAGTCGCGCAGGGGGGACAGTGTCATCTCCGGCTCTCCCGGTTCGCCGTCGCTCAGGATCAGCAGGCACACGGCGGGCACGCGCTCGGGCAGCACCTCACCGCGCAAGGCGGTGGCCGGCAGCGCCGAGAGCCGCGCGTGCAGCGCGGTGAGGATGGTTTCGCGGGTGGTGGGCATGGTTTACGGACTGTTTGGGTGTCCGGGATGAGCCTTCCCGTCATCCTGGTGTAGGAGAGAGTGATCTTCCTCGATCTCCGAGTAGACCCAGACCATCCTGTCCAGGAGCCAAAGCTTCGACAGCATAGCGATAGCAATCCCAGTCATCGTCAGGGACAGATTCAACGCCGCAAGGCCGACAACCAGCAACACTGCGCCCGTCGCCGTCGCAATCGTCAGGGCTCTGACCACCGGGACATGATGCGCGAGCGCCGAGTCCTTGCCGCGCAGCAGCCAGATGCGCTCGCCTAAGACACCCATGGACATCCAGTTGTCGGTGGAAGCCGGAGTCGGGAATAGGCGCGGGTTCAGCCATGTCCAGATCAGCACTGCGCCAATTGGAAGCAGCGCCCACCAACCAATCCAGACGCGACTCCAGACGGCAACGGCAAGCAGGGGCAGGATCGAAACCCGCGACCAGCCGCTCCAGGGATTCGCATGCCGCGCCCAGACTGTAGCGTTCATGGCCATGATCCGATCGGTGCCAAAGACGTTTAGCATTCTGTGCCCCCAATCCTGCCGGATTAGTGTAGCGCCGATGCAGGTCGTTGTCCGCCCTGCCGGGTATCCTGCCATCAGCCGATCCGCCCCTCCACCCATTTCGCCACGATCAGCCCCGGCACGCTATCCAACGCCCGCTCCGCATCGCGCGCCAAGTCCAACCGCTTCGGCAGCTTGACCTGCCGCATCAGCAGGAAGATCGGCGCGGTGACCTTTCCGCGCCCGGTCTTCGAACGCGACACCACTGCCTGCCCCTTCGTGTTCAGCCGTCCCTCGGCCACCAGCAGGCTCGGACCCGTTCGGCGATAGACGAAGCGCAGGCGCAACCCGCGTCGCCGCTCCCATTCACCGGGCGTGATCCGGCCGCCGCGGAGGGACTTGCCAGCCGCATGCAGCGGGATCGCCAGCCAGAACCCGTTTTTCGAGCGGATCAGCGGCCTGGTGTCGTGGGCACCGACGATCACCGGGGCCTTGGACCAGACCAGCGCAGCGGCGAGTGCTGCATATAGGCGTTGTTGAGCGTACAGCCTGCGTAGCCCAATCGGTTGGCAACGTACGTTCAACGGTCGGTTCGCGCCGGATACTGACGCAGGCCGGATTGCGCCGAATGGCCGCTTTGCACATTGGGAATATGCCGTCGCACACTACGAATCTTTGCCGGCTCGCCGCATGGCCCGCTCCAGCACGGAGAAAATGGCCGGGTCGAGAGACTGCGCGCCATTGAATCGCAAAAATCCGCTCGCGGCCTGGGTGAGACTGAAAGCATTGCCGGGAGCCAGAACGACACCTTCCGCGAGCGCGGATCGCGCAACATCGGCGGCATCCAGACCCTCGGGGAGTTGGCACCAGAGGAACATGCCGGCATTGGGTTCGATCCACGGGGTCAGGCCGAGGCTTTTCAGTCTGGCGCTGACCTGCCCCATCGCGTCGGCAAGGCGTGTGCGCAAGCTGCCGGTATGCTTGCGATAGGCACCATCTTTCAGCAGCGCCAGCACCAGCTCCGCCGAGAACGAGCCGCCACCGAAGGAGGTGGCGAGCTTGAGATCCACCAGCTCTTCGATCCAGTCCTGACGCGCGGCGACGAAGCCGCAGCGAACCGCCGCCGACAGGGTCTTGGAGAAGCTGCCGATATGGATGACGCGATCCAGCCCATCGAACGCCGCCAGACGCGGCGCGGGCTCCTGCTCGAAATCCGCAAAAATGTCGTCCTCGACGATGAGCAGATCGTGCTGTTCGGCGAGTTTCAGAACGCGGTGCGCGACGACGGGCGACAGCGTCGCCCCGGTGGGATTGTGAAGCGCCGAATTGGTTATGTAGAGGCGGGGCGCGTGCTCCGTCAGCGCCTTCTCGAACAGCCCCAGGTCCGGGCCCGTATGGGTATAGGGCACGCTGATCACCTTGACGCGATGGACGCGCAGCATGGCGTGGAAGTTGAAATAGCAGGGATCGTCGAGCAGGACCGTATCACCGGGTTCGACCAGAAACCGGCACAGCAAATCGATGGCCTGGGTGCCGGATTCCGTCAGCATGATCTGATGGGGAGGTGCCTCGATCCCACGATCAGCCAGGCGTCGGGACAAAAGCTGTCTCAACGCGGGCAAACCGTGGGGCGTGCTGTAGTCGGTCAGGCTTGTCTGGCCTTCTCGTGCCAACAGTCGCAAGGCACGGCGAATATCCGTATCCGGCATCCAGGACGCGGGCAGCCAGCCGCAGCCGGGCTTCAACAGGCTGCGTCCCGCATCCAGCGATTGCCGTGTCATCCAGATCGGATCGACCTCGCGATCAAGGCGCGGTCCGATATCGGAAAGGGAAAGAGGCGGCAGATGCCCGGCGACATAAAAGCCGGAGCCGCACCGCGACAGGATCACGCCCTCGGCCGCGAGGCGGTCATACGCATCGACGACCGTTGATTTCGATACCCGCATCCTCTGGGCCAGACCCCGGATCGACGGCAACCGGGCGCCCGGTGCCGTCTGGCGGCTCGCAATCTGCTTTTGCACGGTCGCCATCACCTGCTCGACAAGTGTGCCGCCCGCCAACCGGTCTCGCTCCCCTGCGCTCATCTGTATTGCCCATCCTGCCATGACAGTTTTCAAATATTGTAATGGACTGTCTCTGGAAGGGCCATATCCCTCCCGCCATGTTTCACCCGGAAAAAGGGGGATCGAATGGACGAGACGAAGAGCGGCTGGTTCTACGGCTTCATCGGAATTGCGATTTTCAGCGGATCACTGCCAGCGACGCGGGTGGCGGTGGCTGATTTCGACCCGGTTTTTCTGACGATCGTCCGCGCCGCGATCGCAGGCTTTCTGGCGCTTGCCCTTCTTGTTCTCCTTCCCCAGAAGCGCCCGGACCGAAGCGATCTTGCCTCGTTGTTCATCGTCGCGCTTGGGGTGGTGGTCGGCTTTCCCTTGCTGACGGCGCTGGCCTTGGAACACATCACCTCCGCCCACTCGATCGTGTTTATCGGACTCCTGCCTCTCGCGACCGCGATTTTCGGCGTGCTTCGGGCTGGCGATCGCCCGCGTCCGGTCTTCTGGCTGTTCTCGGTTGCCGGCAGCTCGCTTGTCGCCGGATTTGCACTGACACAGGACCTCTCGGCCTCATGGACCGGCGATCTGTTGATGCTCGCGGCAATCGTCGTGTGCGGCATGGGCTACGCGGAGGGTGGCAAGCTGTCTCGCAAACTCGGCGGTTGGCAGGTGATCTCATGGGCGCTCGTCCTGTCCCTGCCGGTGGTGGCGCCCTTGGCGGCATATACGATGCCCGCGACCTTCGCGGGAGTTGGCCAACCCGCCTGGATAGCGCTCGCCTACGTCTCTTTGTTCAGCATGCTCATCGGCTTTGTGTTCTGGTATCGCGGGCTGGCCCAAGGCGGCGTCGCCGCCGTCGGACAACTGCAACTGCTTCAGCCATTTATGGGGTTGATGCTCGCGGCGACGTTGCTCCACGAAGATGTCAGTTGGCCTATGGCCGCTGTCAGCCTCGCCGTGGTCGCTTGCGTCGCGGGCGCGAAAAAATTCGCGTGAACATCAATGCAAGCGGCACGCGAGCCGAGGCGCTGCGCCGGCCCCGTTCACACGAACAGATCAACCAGCTCAAACGTCTCGACGTCGACGATGCCCTTGTCCGAGATCCGCAAGGACGGAATCACCACCAGCGCGAGCAGCGAGTGCTGCATATAGGCGTTATTGAGCGTACAGCCGGCGTCGCGCATCGCCGCGATCAGCCGGTCGGCCTTGGCGGCGACGATCTCCGCCCGCTCGTCCGACATCAACCCGGCGATCGGCATTTCGATCAGCGCCCGCTCCTCGCCATCGGCGAAGAAGGTCACGCCACCGCCGACCTCGCCCAGCCGGTTGGCGGCGAGCGCCATGTCCGCCTCGGACGTGCCGACGACGATCATGTGGTGACTGTCATGCGCCACCGTCGAGGCCATGGCGCAGCGGCCGCGATAGCCGAAACCGGAGACGAAGCCATTGACCACCTCGCCGCTCGCCCGGTGGCGTTCCACCAATGCGATGCGGCAGACGTCATTGGCGACATCGGGCATCGCCACGCCGTCCACGACAGGAATCGTCGCCGTCAGCGCCTTGGTCGGCGCCTGGTTCTCGACGACGCCGATGACCCGAACCTTCGCCGTGCCGCCTGCGCCCGCCGGCGCCGCCACGCAAAAGTCCTCGGCCGTCAGAGGCCGGCCAAGCTTTACCGTCGCCTTGGCCGAGGCCGGATAGGCATAGGCCGGCATGTCGGCTTCGAGCGTCCCTGCCGCCGCCAGACGCACGCCGCGGCCATAGACTTCGTCGATGGTCAGCTCGGTCAGATCGGAGACGATCAGGAAATCGGCGCGCCGGCCCGGCGTCACCGAACCGATCTCGCGCTCCAGCTTGAAGTGCTCGGCGGTGTTTATGGTCGCCATCTGGATCGCCGTCATCGGCTTCAAGCCGCGTGAAATGGCATGGCGAACCACCCGGTCCATATGCCCGTCGCGCACCAGCGTGCCGGAATGGCAGTCGTCGGTGCACAGGATGAAGTGACGCGAATCGAGCCCCATCTCCGTGATCGCTCGGACCTGAGCGGCGACGTCGTACCAGGCCGAGCCGAGGCGCAGCATCGCCTTCATGCCCTGGCGCACCCGCGCCGCCGCATCCTCCATGCGGGTGCCCTCGTGGTCGTCCTCCGGCCCGCCGGCCACATAGCCGTGGAAGGCCCGCCCGAGATCCGGCGAGGCGTAGTGCCCGCCGACGGTCTTGCCGACTCTCCGGGTCGCGGCGATTTCGCCGACCATCGTGGCGTCGTTCGCTGCGACGCCTGGAAAATTCATCACCTCGCCGAGCCCGATGATCGCCGGCCAGCCCATCGCCTCGGCGACATCGGCCGGGCCGAGCACCGCACCGCCCTCCTCCAACCCCGGCGCCGAGGGTACGCAGGAGGGCATCTGCACCCAGACATTGACCGGCTGATCGAGAGCCTCGTCATGCATCAGCTTGACGCCGGGAAGGCCGAGGACATTGGCAATCTCGTGCGGGTCGATGAACATCGAGGTGGTGCCGTGCGGAATCACCGCGCGGCAGAACTCGGTCACCGTCACCATGCCGCTTTCGACATGCATGTGGGCGTCGCAAAGACCCGGCATCACATAACGCCCGGCGGCGTCGACGACCCGCGTTCCCTCGCCGATCGTATGGCCCGCATCCGGGCCGCAATAGGCGAAGCGTCCGGCCTTCACCGCGATGTCGGTGGATGGAATGATCTCGCCGGAATGAACGTTCACCCAGCGCGCATTGCGGACGACGAGGTCAGCTTCGGCACGTCCCATGGCGACATCGACGAGTTGCGGCGCCACGCTATCGAATGGCTTCGGACGGTCCGTGCTCATGACTTATCCACACCCTTGCGCCGTTTCCCGGAAGTCGAATCGGACAAGAAAGCGTGACGCCCGCGAGAGCCATGCCACACCGATCTCGCCTTCCGACTGTTGCGATTGCACCCATTAAAATGCTCGAAGAGACGCTAGCAACCTCTTCCGATAACTGGTGCGGGCGGCGGGACTCGAACCCGCACGGGACGAAGCCCGAGGGATTTTAAGTCCCTTGCGTCTACCATTCCGCCACGCCCGCTCGGCGCGGAGCACAACTCCATGCCGTGAGCGGTGTCAAGATTTGTGCATCATTGCCACAGTTCACGAAAATTCCACTGACGTGTTCGGCAAAAATGTCGTACCGTCTCACTTGCGATGATATTTCGTCGCAGCGACCGCGAAAAAGGGGGTGGCATGAGGAAAGATTTCGACCGTTCCAACATGGCCGCACATTCGTGCGGAGTGCCTGTGCTCGATACATTCGAAGGCCTCTACGCCTCCGGTCTGCTCACATGCCTGAAGCGACAGAATCTGGCGCTGGAACGCCTTCGGCACGCCTTGGAGAACGAATTGGCATCGCCGGCCCGCGGATGCGCCCCGCGAAGGCGCCTGCTCTCTAAAGCCTGAATGCCCGCGCTCTCTGCGTAGCTCGATATCGGCGTCGCTCACCCGTCTTGGCACGGATCAGGCTTGCGATAGTCGCGCGCAGCGCGAACGCGTTGGAGCCGACCGCACACCTAGGTTTCAGGCCGCCGTCAGACCGCGCCTCCTGGCTTTCCCAACGGGCAAGGGAATCTCCGACGCGGGTTTGGGGCGGCCGAAGAAATAACCCTGCAACTCGGTACAACCGAGCGCTTGCAATTTTCGGAACTGGTCTTCCGTCTCCACGCCTTCGGCGGTGGTCGTCACACCGAGATCCCGGCCGAGCGCTATGACGAGTTCGACGATCGGCAGATGGTCGGAGTTATCGGACATGTCCCGGATGAAGGACTGGTCGATCTTGATCTTGTCGAAGGGAAAGCTGCGCAGATAGCTCAGTGACGAATAACCCGTGCCGAAATCGTCCAGGGCGACCCTCACGCCCAATTCGCGCAACTGGTGCAGGATCGTCAAGGTGTGCTCGCTGTCTTCAAGCAGCACCGATTCGGTGATTTCGAGTTCCAGGCGATTGGCGGAAAGGCCCGAAGCGGCAAGGGCGTTGACCACCGCTTGCACGAGCGCCTGGCTGCGAAACTGCGCCGGAGAAAGATTGACCGCGATCCTGATCTCCGCCGGCCATCGGGTCGCTTGCTCGCAGGCCTGCCGCAAGACCCAATCGCCAAGATTGACGATCAGACCTATATCCTCGGCGACCGGAATAAACTCGTCCGGCGGTATCATTCCCCGCGTCGGATGGCGCCAGCGAACCAGTGCCTCGAAGCCACAGATTTCCTCCCGCTCGGCATTTATGACCGGCTGATAGAATACATCCAGCTCGTTGTTCGGAAGCGCCTTGCGAAGATCGGCCTCCAGCCCTTTGCGCGCCTGGAGCTGGTCATCCATCTGCGGCTCGAAGAAGCGGAAGGTTCGTTTGCCGCTGGTCTTGGCTTCGTAGAGCGCCAGATCGGCCTGCTTGAGAAGGACATCCGCGTCTTCCGAATTCCCCTTGAATTCGGCGATACCGATGCTCAGACCAATCAGCACTTCCTGGCCGTCGATGTCGTAGGGCTCGCTGACCGCTTCGATCAATCGGGAAGCGATCGCGTCGAGGTCGCGAGGCTCGTCCGACGGCAGGAGAAGCAGCGTGAACTCGTCGCCCCCGACTCGCGCGACCAAATCCTTCTCGCGAACATTACAACGCAGCCGGTCGGCCACGCATCTCAACAGTTCGTCGCCGCGCTGGTGCCCCAGGGTGTCGTTGACATCCTTGAACCGGTCGAGATCGAGACACATGATGGCGAGGAAACTCTGGTCTTGCCGGGCGCGGGACAGAGCTTGATCCAATTTCTCGCCGAAGAGGACACGGTTGGCCAGGTCGGTCAACGAGTCGAAATGCGCCATGTGGACAATCTGGTGCTCCACCCGGCGCAGGTCAGTGACGTCTTCGTATGTCGCGATCCAGCCGCCGTCGCCCAGCGCCGCGTGTGTGACCGAAATGGAGCGCCCGTCGAAGCACTCCTGGACAAAAACCGAACTCCGGTGATCGTGAATCAGTCCTTGTTGCTGCGCGTGGATCTGCCTCAGGGCCGCCGAGCAGTCCGCTTCGTCGGCTTCCCTCACCAATCGATCGAGCGGAACGCCCGGCTGCAGCGCCGCGTAGGATAGACCGAACATCGCGCCAAACCGCTCGTTCCAGACGACCAGATGGCCTTTCGCATCAAACATGCAGAGACCCTGAGACATATTGCTCAAGGCCGCCCTGAACCGGCGATTTTGGGTCTGCAGCGCCGCCGAGGTCGCTCTTAGGTCGTCGGCGAGGTCGTGAAGGTCGTCGTGCGCCCGGCCAAGCAGCCGGTTGTTCCAGACTAGCAACACGATCAGCGCGACGCCGCAAACGATCAGGCCGGCAGCCAATCCCGTGAAAAGGTAATGCAGGCGCAGCAGTGCCTTCTGATCCTCCGCGACGCGCTCCGCCCCGAGTTGCGTCGCGAAGGATGCGAGCGAGGCAAGCTCCGATTCGAAGGGCGTCAGCAACCGCTCCAGTTGTCTGGCAATGACCGGTTCGTCCGCCCGCGCCAACAGTGGCTCGACCGAGGCAAGCACCTCTTCCAGACGCTGCACGACCCGGCGGGCATGCGAATTCTTCTGAATGAATTCGGCTGCCTCGCCCTGCTTGAGGATGTTGACGCGATTCAGCAGTATATCGAAGCGAAGCGTGACCTCTTCGCCGTCCACGCCGCTGCCGGGGACAGCAATGGCGGCGACGCGCTGCTGCAAGCGCGTGAATTCCACCAGCGCTTGGCTCACCGCCCAGGTCGTATTGTAACTGGCCACTTGTCGAAGTGCTTGTTGACGTTCGACGATCAGATTGGAAATGTAAGCCGTCGCAAGGACGAAGCAGCCCACGGTCACCGCCAGCAGCAGTTGGACCAGTCGCATCGCCATGGCGGGTTTCTTGCGAGCGGAAATCCTATTCAATGATCAGCCTTGAGAGCTGCCATGCCGAGCGGCCGTAATAGGTCTGACTCTGCAGCGCTGCGTCGCTGTCATAGGGGTAGACGATGAACAGCGGCCCCTTGTCGCGAACCGGCATATATTCGCCATCCCGCTTGAGGGCGACGATGGTGCCGTGCTTAGCAAAATCCTCAATGGGGATTTCCGTCGTGTAATCGTTCAATGCAACGGCGCGCACCCGGACGCCGGTCGCGCCGACGAGCGTCATTAGTATGTCCAGTCGGACGCCTTCGAATTTCACCGGCTTGTCGTACCACGGCGTCATGGTCTCGAAGGAGACCATCCCGAGCGCTTCCAGCATCGCCCGATCGAATTCGGCGCTGTCGCCGGCATTGGTAACAGCGATTTCACCGGAAATGGTCAAAATCACCTTACCGGTCGGGGTTGCCAGATCTCCCGCAAAAGCCAAACCGGTGAGGAAAATGTAAAGCCCGGCCAGTACCATGGCGATGGCCTGCTTTGCGCTTGGCCGAGGCATATCATGTCCTTCCATCTGAGGCGGACGTCATGTCCTCCCGTCTGAAGCGAACGAATCTTGTCAGACAAATGCTAACCGGTGGTGAATGCGGCGCATCTCGCGCGGGAGGCAGGCGTGGGTCTGACCCTGTTCGCATTTTATTAAATCCGTAAAGAATACATATTAAGCGTCATCGGGCTAATTGGAGAGGTCGGGCGCTCATGAACTTCCACCCAGCGAAATCGATACATCCCCAACTTTGCAATGAGCAGGTCGAGGACATTGACCCTTCCGGGCGGGAGGCGATGAGGGCCTTGGTTGCCGCCAAGATCGGCGAACTCTTCGACATTCTCCAGATCGACCACCGAAGCGACCACAACACGCGCGACACGCCCGAACGTGTGGCCAAGATGTATGTCGAGGAGATTCTGCGCGGCCGCTACACGGCTCCGCCGGAGATCACCGAATTCGACAATGCCGACGGCTACGACCAACTCATCGTGACCGGGCCGATCGACGTGCGGTCCACATGCGCCCACCATCTGATGCCGATCTACGGTCAAGCCTATATCGGCATCCTGCCGGCCGCCGCCGGCAAGCTCATCGGCCTGTCGAAATACGATCGGATCGTCGATTATTTCTCGGCGCGGCTGCAGATCCAGGAAGAGCTGGTCAATCAGATCGGCCAGTTCATCTGCGAGCGGACCAACCCGAGGGGTCTCGCCGTCCGGGTGAGCGCCGTACACATGTGCAAGACCCACCGCGGGGTCAAAGCATCCCACCGCAGCCGCATGGTCAGCTGTTGCTATTTCGGCGAAATGAAGAGCGACCCGTCGCTCAAAAGTGAGTTCCTGCAGGAATGCCTTGCGTTGGAACGCGGCGCGGGCGACTGAACCGGCTCGCCACCTCGACGCCCCGGTCCGGGAGATATCGATGAACCAGCCAGTCCGTACAGTCTCTTCGATGCGCGATTCGCGGGCGATCTACCGTTCGACCAAGGCTTATGACCACAGCGAAGGGCTCTCGTGCTGCTTTCGCCAATGGCGGGCGACACACTCTCACTGCCGGCTGATACACGGCTACGCCCTCGCCTTCCGCTTCGTCTTTGCCACCTTCGAGCTCGATCAGCACAATTGGTGCTTCGACTTCGGCGGTTTGAAACCGGTCAAGGGGTGGCTGAAGGAGATGTTCGACCATACGATGATCGTCGCCGAGGACGACCCGGAACTGCCGCGCTTCCAAGCGCTCGCGGAAGCAGATCTGGTCGACCTGCGCGTGCTGCCGGCGGTAGGCTGCGAGGCGACGGCGAAATACGTCTTCGACTATGTCGCGACATTCCTGCGGGCGGAGACCGGCGACCGGGTTTGGCTCGAAAGTGTCGAGGTGTGCGAGCACGGCGGTAATTCGGCCATCTACGCGATCGGCTAAAGCTTCCACCGAGCGAGGAGTCGCTATCCTTGAGCGCCCGTCCAGGGCGGCGGGCAGCGACAACGCCGCCACCCGCCACTCTGTAACCGGACCTTGCCCGGACACATTTGACCTTGCGGTCAGGCCGCGAGTTTCGCCGCGATCTCGGCGATGTGCTTGCCCTGGAAGCGCGCGCCGTCGAGCTCGATCTGGCTCGGCATACGCGAGCCGTCGCCACTGGCGATCGTCGTCGCGCCATAGGGCGAACCGCCGACGATCTCGTCCATGTTCATCTGCCCGGCAAAGGCATAAGGCAGACCGACGATGACGAGCCCGTGGTGCAGCAGCGTCTTGTGCGCCGACAGAAGCGTCGCCTCGTTGCCGCCGTGCTGTGTCGCGGAGGACGCAAAAGCACCGCCGACCTTGCCGACCAAAGCGCCCTTCGCCCACAGCGGTCCGGTGCGGTCCCAGAAAGCCTGCATCTGCGAGCACATGTTGCCGAAGCGGGTCGGCACGCCGATGATGATCGCGTCGTAATTCGGCAAGTCCATCGGATCGCATTCGGGATACGGATGGTCGGTCTTGAAATGCGCCGCCTCGACGACCTCCTTCGGCGCCGTCTCGGGTGCCCGCTTGATGTCGACGCTGGCCCCGGCACTCTCCGCGCCTTCCGCGACGGCCTTCGCCATCGCCTCGATATGTCCGTAGCTGGAATAATACAGGACCAGGACCTTCGCCATGTCTCGTCTCCTTCGTGTTGATTGAGCAACTGTCGGCTCGTTGGCCTCGGGAGGGCATAGCGCAAAGGGTTCGGGAAGGATCGCCGCAATACCGCGACGGACCGTCGCCGGAACGGAGACGCAGGCTCGCGCCAACGTTTTCATGGGATCGGGTGGCCGGGCCCTTGCCATCGTCACGGAGCGCCCCTTTTTATTCGCTCCCCGCCGTTTGCCCGGAGTTCCGCCATGACGCCCACACCCGCCACCGCCGCGATGCTGGCGATCGGCGACGAACTCCTGTCGGGGCGGACCAAGGACCGCAATATCGGGTATCTCGCCGAAGTCCTGACCGTCGCCGGCATCGACCTGAAGGAAGTGCGCATCGTCGGCGACGAACCGCACATCATCGCCGACACGCTCAACACGCTGCGCCGCAGCTACGACTACATCTTCACCTCGGGCGGCATCGGTCCGACCCATGACGATATCACCGCCGACGCCGTCGGCGCGGCGTTCGGCCTGACGGTCGGCGAGCATCCGGAAGCGCTCCGCCGGCTGGCGGAGAACTACGCGGTGCGCGGCATGGAGTTTACCGAGGCGCGGCGGCGAATGGCGCGGACACCGGACGGCGCCAGCCTGATAGACAATCCCGTCTCCGTCGCGCCCGGCTTTCGTCTCGACAATGTCTTCGTCATGGCCGGTGTCCCGGCCGTGTTTCAGGCGATGCTCGGACAGGTGATCGAAACCTTGCCGGCCGGTCAGGCGATCGAATCCGCCGCCTTCGCCTGCCCGCACGGCGAAGGCGACATCGGCGATCCGCTGCGCGCATTGGCGAAGGAGCATCCGGCAGTCGCCATCGGCTCCTACCCCAAATTCGACGGCACCAGCTACTCGACCGAAATCGTCATCCGCTCGCGTGATCGCGCGGCTCTCGACGCGGCGGCCGAGGCGGTCAAGGCAATGCTCGGCGAGATGGAAAGCGCAGCGCTCCAGGCCCGCTGATTTCCCCGCCCACGATCGAGATGGCTGGCGCCCGGCAAGGGCGCCCGCGCAAGTCCCGATCACACGGCAAGGCCATGTGTCGGGGCCACCACGCGCGTCAGATTGCGACCAGCTCGTCACAGCGGCGATCGCGGAAAAAAGCACCACAAAGTGGATTTGTGTCCGACGATTTTCATGTCGACGCCTCGACTACATCAACCGGCCTCAAGACGATTTCGCAGCGACAACTTTTCGAATGCTCGCAGGTGCGAGACGATGATTTTTCAAACGCACCGACAACGAACATTCGGCACATTATTGCCACAAATTAACTTGACCGGGCCAATTTGTCGCACTCAACTGTTCGCCGGCTACGGAGTTTGAGGGCAAGTCGGGTGTCGTACCCCGTCGTCCGTGGCGTGGGAGGAGCGATCATGCAGAATGCGTTGGGTTTGATGGGCGACCAGGCGCTCATGGTCGCCATAGCGCTCACATTGGGCGTCGCCGGTATCACCGCACTGTTTCTCGCGCTGTTCTGGCCGCAACGCTGGCGGATGAAGTATCGGATGGAGATCGGCTTCGTCATTCTTCTGGTCGGCCTGGTGTTTTTTGCCGATCAGCGAAGCTCCGCGACCTTCCAGGCTTATGAGGCCGACCTTCGCAACGGGGGAGTTTCCGGCCAGACCGTCGATCCCGCCACGCGGGCTGCGTTCGATCAGCAGATCACCGTGCTTGCCTTTCAGTGGGGCTTCGCCTTCACGACAGAGAATGGCAAGATCAGCCGCAACGCGGTGCGCGTCGAGCCGGATCAGAAGGTGCTGTTCCGCATCCTCAGCAACGACGTCATCCATGGCTTCAACGTTCCGGTCGCCG
The DNA here is from genome assembly GCA_011050685.1 of Aurantimonas coralicida. Classification (GTDB taxonomy): domain Bacteria; phylum Pseudomonadota; class Alphaproteobacteria; order Rhizobiales; family Rhizobiaceae; genus Aurantimonas; species Aurantimonas coralicida_A. The sequence goes on along the minus strand of DRFF01000173.1, from coordinate 9,046 downwards.
GCCTGACCACCGAATTCGATCCCGGCGCCGATCGCGAGGTCTGGATCCGGGCACCGACCAAACCCGGCAAATACCTCATCCAGTGCGTGAATTATTGCGGCGTCGGCCACGCGCAGATGAAGGCATGGCTGGTCGTCGGCGACGCCGACGCCGACATGGCCTGAGCGGAGGCGGCACGACATGGCGAGCATACTGGACATCGAGCGCATGGGCGAAAAGCCGCATTGGCGGCCCGAGAACCTGATCGGCGAGATGACGCTCCGCGACTTCCTGTTTTCCAACGACTACAGAATTATCGCGGTCAAGGGCATCCTCACATCGTTCCTGATGCTGGCGCTGGGCGGGGCCTTCGCTCTGGCCTTCCGGACGGAGCTGGCGGCACCGGATATCCAGTTCATGGGGGCGCGGCCCTACATGACTCTGATGACGCTGCATGGCATGCTGATGGTCTTCGGCTTCGTCATCCCGATCGTCATCTCGATCTGCTATTTCCTGATGCCCAAGGTTCTCGGCACGGGCCGGCTTCTCTGGGCCGGGGCGGCGCAAGCGAGCTATTGGATGCTGATCGCCGCGGCGGCTCTGCTGATCGTCGGTCGGCCCGATTTCACCTGGACGCTGTATCCGCCGATGTCGCTGCGGGTCGGCGGCAATCTGGTCTGGATGGGCTATCTCGCCGTGATTCTGGTCGCGGTCTCGGAATTCCTGGCCGGAATGGTCCTGCTGCGCAACGCGCTCGCCTGCCGGGCGCCCTGGACCCGGAAGCCGCTTCTGGCCTGGGCGATGATATCAGAGGCCGGCCTGCTGATGCTCTCGACGCCTCTTCTGGGCCTGACCGGGGCCGTCCTGCTGACCGACTGGCTGGGCGCCACCGCGTTGTTCGACCCAGGCCGGGGCGGTGACGTGATGACCTTCATGTACGTGTTCTGGTTCTATGGTCATCCGGCCGTCTATCTCCCGCTGGTGCCGGCTATCGCCATCATCTACACGCTGCTGCCGCGGCTTTTGGGCCGGCCGATGTGGAGCTACACCTCGGGCGTTGTCGCCTTCCTGTTGCTGGCCATGCTGTCCTTCGTGGTGTTCCCGCATCATTTCCAGCCGGCATCCACCGTGCATGGCTTCCTGCAGCGGGCGACCCAGGTGCTGACGCTGCTGATCTTCATTCCCAGCACGCTGCATGTATTCAACTGGATCGCGACGCTCTGGAGTGACCGGATTCCCTCCTCGGCGATGGCGGCGGCGCCGTTCCGCTTCATGATGGGCGCGATCTTCTTTCTGATCATCGGCGGCGTCACCGGATTCCTGAACGCCCAGATTTCCGTCGACAGCGACTTCATCCACAACACCTACTGGGTGCCGGCGCATTTCCACGCCATGTTCCTCGGCTTCGCCGGGCAGATGGCGATCGCCGGCGTCTATTTCCTGTATCCGTACTTCACCGGCCGCATGTACAATCGGGCGCTCGCGGACATCCATTTCTGGATCTGGCAGATCGGCATCTTCGCCAAGGTCATGCTGATGTATGCGCTCGGCTATGCCTACTTCCCCCGATGGGTCGTCGACTACCTGCCGCTGGCCGAGTGGACGGGCGCGCAGATGATGCTGACCGGCGCGGCCTATCTGATCGGCCTCGGCTTCCTGGTCTTCGTTTTCAACATCGTCTGGAGCGCCACGCGCGGATCGTTGGCGGTCGGCGATCCATGGCTCGTCAGCGACGAGGCACCGGTCCACCCGGCCACAGTTCCGGCCGAATAAGGAGACCCCGGCAATGATCCTCAGATTGTTCACGCTGGTCGGTGTGGTCGCGGTGGCGGGGGCGCTTTATCTTGTGCTCCCGCAAGGTATCGGGCCGGCGGCGTTCCAGGCCGTTCCGGATCAGTCGGCGCTGGCTGGCTACGTCGAGGCGGGCCTGTTCCCCGATCCTGACAGCCTGTCGGAAAACGACGATGTCGGCCATGGCGTCTTCGAGGAGCCCGCCGAGGACGAGGCGAGAATCGCCGCCGCGCGGGAGGCGATGGGCGCCATGCCGGGAATGAGCGGCATGCAGATGGATGGCGCAGCGCCGATGGACATGGCCGGAGACGGCGCCGCTTCCGTGAACGAGGAGCAAACGACGCAGGCCGCCGATGACGATATGGCCACTATGCCGGGCATGAACAACGACGCCGCCGACGGCGCCTCCACCCCTGCCGCCGCGCCGATGGCGATGGCAACGGAACAGACGCCCCAGCCTGCCGACGACGGCATGGCCGACATGCCCGGAATGACCGGAGACGGCGCCGACAGCGCCTCCACCTCCGCCACCGAGCCGATGGCGATGGCAACGGAACAGACGCCCCAGCCCGCCGACGACGGCACGGCCGACATGCCCGGAATGACCGGAGACGGCGCCGACAGTGCCGCCACCTCCGCCGCCGCGCCGATGGAGATGGCAACCGAAAAGACGCCTCAGCCCGCCGACAACGGCATGGCCGACATGCCCGGAATGACCAGAGACAGCGCCGACAGTGCCGGCGGTGACGGGCTGGTCATCCTGGCCGCCGATGCTTCGGTCGATCGCGAAATCGAAATGACGATGCGGGAGTGGGGGTATTCGATTGGCGAGCTGGATGTGCAGCCGGGCGAGCGCATCCGGTTGAAAATCCGCAATGACGGCGAGATTCCCCATGAGTTCATGTTCATGCCGATGGCGAACATGCAGGCGATCGGCTATCGGCTCGAGCGGGCGGACTGGAACCTTCTGGAACACGAGGCGCCCTATGAGCGCTCGCTCATCCTGCCCGGCCAAAGCTTCGAGGTGACCATGCGCATCGCGAAACCTGGCGTATGGATGTTCATGTGCATGTTTCCCTATCACATGCAGTTCGGCATGATGGGGCAGATGGCGACACCCGGCTTCAGCATGGAAATGTAAGCGAGCGGACTATTGCGGGCGGCACCATCCAGGTCGCGATGGAATCTCGTCCTATTCCGCGGCCATTCTCCCGCGACAGCGAGAGAGCGAAAACGGGCGCGTCAAGTCCAGGCTCGCCCGTGCGGGCGCCCGCGTCCTCGCGCCTCGGCCTTGCCTCGTCAGCCCCTTCCCTCTATCGCATCCGCTTTGCCGCACCAGCCGGAGAGCCGCCATCATGTCCACGGTCGACAAGTCCTTCCCCGTCTCCTGGGACCAGTTCCACCGCGATGCCAGGGCACTGGCCTGGCGGCTCGCCGGAATGCGGTCGGACTGGAAGGCGATCGTCTGCATCACCCGTGGGGGCCTGGTGCCGGCGGCGATCATCGCCCGCGAGATCGGCACGCGGCTGATCGATACGGTCTGCATCGCCTCCTATCACGACTACAGCGAGCAGGGTGAGTTGAAGGTCCTCAAGGAGATCTCGCCGACCCTTCTGGAGAACGACGGCGAGGGTATCCTGATCGTCGACGATCTGACCGATACCGGCAAGACCGCCGGGCTGGTCCGCGCGATGCTGCCGAAGGCGCATTTCGCGACCGTCTACGCCAAGCCGAAAGGCCGTCCGCTGGTCGACACCTTCATCACCGAGGTCAGCCAGGACACCTGGATCTTCTTTCCCTGGGATCTCGGCCTGACCTTCCAGGCGCCGATCGGCAAGGCCACCAAAGGCTGACGTCGATCGACCAAGGAACCTTTAGGCCGCCTTCGGATCCGAGATGGCGAAGTCGGCCGTGAAGACGAGCCCGCGGTCTGACCAGTCACGATCGATCCGTCCGGCGAGCTGCCGGACGATCAGCCTGTCGAGAAGCTGGCTGCCAAAGCCGGAGGGCTCGGTGTCATCGGATTCCGGCGCCGCCGAGGTGCCAGGTCGACCATGCTCGCGCCAGGTCAGACGCAGTCTTCGTCCCTCGCCTTCCGACGTCGCCTCCTGCCAATCGATATCGATGGTCCCTTCTCTGCCCGGGGCCAGGGCGCCGTATTTCGCCGCGTTCGTCGCCAACTCGTGCAGGATCATTCCAATGGTCACCGCATCGCCGGGGGCGATCCAGACCTCGGGGCCTGCCGTGCGTATCCGGGTTCCAACGTCATAGTGCTCGATTTCCGATGCCACGATCGCGGCAAACGACGCGCCCCTCCAGTCGGCCACCATCACCAGAGACTGCGTCTTTGCCAGTGAGCCGAGGCGTTCGAGAAGCACCGGGCGGATCGCTTCGGCCGGCTGCTTGGAGCGCAGCGACAACGACACGATCGCCTGAACCGTTGCCAGCGAATTCTTCACCCGATGGGCCATTTCGCGGGCCAAGAGCTGCGCCTGCTCCTCCGCCTCGCGGCGGAACCGCACCTCCTCGCGCAGCACCAATTCCGTTCCTAGCATCGCCACCAGATCTTCGATCGCCCGCCGATCCTCTAACGTCCAGTGGCGCGGCGCGTGATCGATTGCGCAAAGCGAGCCGATAACAGCTCCGTCAGGGGTGCGAATCGGCACACCGAGATAGGCTTCCACGCCAAGGTCGTCGATGGCGAGGTTTCCGCGCACCAGCGGATGCGACCGCGCGTCGTCGACGACCAGGGGTTCGCCGCTGGCGACAACATACTGGCAGAAGGAATGGCTGAGCGGGGTCTCGCGCCGCTCGGCCCAGATGTCAGGGAGGCCCACCTGACTTTTGAAGAATTGCCGGTCGGTGTCCAGGATCGAGACCAGCGATACCGGCACGCCGATGATACGCGCGGCCAGCCGTGTGATTCGATCGAAGGCGACCTCCGGCTCGGTGTCCAAGAGGTCGGCCGCGGTCAACCTGATACGCGAGTCGCTGTGTGGTTTCACAATGGCTTCCAATCGACGCCCCTCGTCAGTCGCTGCGCCCACCAGATTCGTCATGACCACAATATTCCTCGACGCAATCAACGCTATCGTCTGCAAATCGGACGGTACGCCGCCCGAAAACCAACGCGGTCTTCACAAGACCGCCCGTAGATGCGGCATTTTGACAACAGTCGCAAGACGCAGAGCCGATTCGGCCCTTCTGCTACAGGCGAAAGCGGAAGGCGAGAGTTATCCCCGCTATCCTCGTGACGGCGGCTACCGACCGGCGATAATCGCGTGGCGATCCCGAAGCCCGTTGACCATCCGGCCGGACTCACTCTAGCCTTGTATCGTCGATGCTGGCCCGCCTTATGAGGGCACAACGCAGGCCGTGTCCTTCCGCCCACAGGGCGAAAAAAAGCGGAAATCCGATCACGACAAATCGGTACGACCCAGAATTAAGGGTCGCTTAACCACCTCAAATACACTATATCTAGTGTCGCTGAACGGCCCTCGCACAAGATGGGCGATTCACGACAATTGGGGATACGCACCGGGCGGAGGGGGAACTTCGCTGGCGGGCGATTCTTTGCGGCAAGAAAATTTTAGACGAGGATGGGACCGTCATGGGCATGAAGATCGATCGCCGATACACCGAGGCCGGCAAGAGCGCGTATGACGCGATCCCCTTCCGCAAGGCCACCAGCGAGATCCGCAACCCGGACGGTTCGGTGGTCTTCCGCCTCGCCGACATCGACGTGCCGGCACAGTTCAGCCAGGTGGCGTCCGACATCCTGGCGCAGAAGTATTTCCGCAAGGCCGGCGTGCCGGCCCGGCTGAAGAAGGTCGAGGAAAACGACGTGCCCTCGTTCCTTTGGCGCTCGGTGGCGGACGAGGCCGCGCTCGCCAAGCTGCCCGAGGACGAGCGCACCGGCTCGGAAATGGACGCCCGGCAGGTCTTCGACCGGCTCGCCGGTACTTGGACCTATTGGGGCTGGAAGGGCGGCTATTTCGCGTCGGAAAAGGACGCGGCCGCGTTCCGCGACGAGCTCGCCTATATGCTGGCGACCCAGAAGGTCGCGCCCAATTCGCCGCAATGGTTCAACACCGGCCTCCACTGGGCCTACGGCATCGATGGCCCTGGCCAGGGCCATTACTACGTCGATTACCGCTCCGGCGAACTGACCCGCTCGACCTCGTCCTACGAGCACCCGCAGCCGCACGCCTGCTTCATCCAGTCCGTCGCCGACGATCTCGTCAATGACGGCGGCATCATGGATCTGTGGGTGCGCGAGGCGCGGCTGTTCAAATACGGCTCGGGCACCGGCTCCAATTTCTCCTATCTGCGCGGCGAAGGCGAAACGCTCGCCGGCGGCGGCAAGTCGTCCGGCCTGATGAGCTTCCTCAAGATCGGCGACCGGGCGGCAGGCGCGATCAAGTCCGGCGGCACCACCCGGCGGGCCGCCAAGATGGTCGTCGTCGACATCGACCATCCCGACATCGAGAAGTACATTTCCTGGAAGGTGCGCGAGGAGGAGAAGGTCGCCGCCCTCGTCACCGGCTCCAAGACGGTCTCCAAGCATCTCAAGGCGATCCTGTCGGCCTGCGTCAATTGCGAGGGGCCGGACGGCGACTGCTTCGACCCGATGAAGAACCCGGCGCTGAAGCGCGCCGTCAAGGACGCCAAGCGCGCCCAGGTGCCGGAGAACTACGCCAAGCGCATCATCCAGTTCGCGCGCCAGGGCTATACCGACCTCGAATTCCCGGTCTTCGACACCGACTGGGATTCGGAGGCCTATCTCACCGTCTCCGGCCAGAACTCCAACAACTCCGTCTCGCTCAAGGACGATTTCTTGCGCGCGGTGGAACAGGACGGCGATTGGAATCTCATCCGCCGCACCGACGGCAAGGTATCGAAGACCCTCAAGGCCCGCGAGCTTTGGGAGCAGATCGGCTATGCCGCCTGGGCCTCGGCGGATCCGGGCCTGCACTTCAACACCACGATGAACGACTGGCACACCTGCCCGGCAGCCGGCCCGATCCGCGCGTCGAACCCGTGCTCGGAATACATGTTCCTCGACGACACGGCCTGCAATCTCGCCTCGCTCAACCTCATCCAATTCCGTGAGGAAGGGCTGGACGGGCCGGACGGCATCAAGCGTTTCGACACGGTCGCCTTCGAGCACGCCACACGGCTGTGGACCATCGTCCTCGAAATCTCGGTCATGATGGCGCAGTTCCCGTCGAAGGAGATCGCTCAGCTCTCCTACGACTACCGCACGCTCGGCCTCGGCTTCGCCAATATCGGCGGCCTGTTGATGACCGCCGGCATTCCGTATGATTCCGACCAGGGGCGGTCGATCTGCGGCGCCATTTCGGCGCTGATGACCGGCGTCGCCTACCGGACCTCGGCCGAAATGGCCGGTCATCTCGGCGCCTTCCCCGACTACGAGCGTAACGCCGACGCCATGCTGCGCGTCATGCGCAATCATGCCCGCGCCGCTCACGGCCTTGCCGACGGTTACGAAACGCTGTCGGTCGACCCGGTGCCGCTCGACCACGCTTCGCTCACCGACAAGCGCCTCTCCGGTCGCGCCAAGGCGGCTTGGGCCGAGGCGGTCGAACTCGGCTCGGAGAACGGTTATCGCAACGCCCAGGTCTCGGTGATCGCGCCCACCGGCACGATCGGCCTTGTGATGGACTGCGACACCACCGGCATCGAGCCCGATTTCGCGCTGGTGAAGTTCAAGAAGCTCGCCGGCGGCGGCTATTTCAAGATCATCAACCGTGCCGTGCCCGAGGCCCTCACCTCGCTCGGCTACGCGCCGCATGAGATTGCCGAGATCGAGGCCTACGCCGTCGGCCACGGCAATCTCGACCAGGCTCCGGCGATCAATCCGGGCTCGCTCGCCGCCAAGGGCTTCGGCGAGGCTGAGATCGCGGCGCTCAACGCGGCGCTGGGCCAGGCCTTCGACATCAAGTTCGTGTTCAACAAGTTCACGCTCGGCGAAAAATTCTGCAAGGAGACGCTCGGCCTCACCGACGCCCAGCTCAACGACTTCTCCTTCGAGCTCCTGTCCTTCCTCGGCTTTTCGCGCAAGGACATCGACGCCGCCAACGTCCATGTCTGCGGGGCGATGACGCTGGAAGGCGCGCCGTTCCTCAAGGACGAGCATCTGCCGGTGTTCGACTGCGCCAATCCCTGCGGGCGGATCGGCAAGCGCTACCTGTCGGTCGCGTCGCACATCCACATGATGGCAGCGGCCCAGCCGTTCATCTCCGGCGCGATCTCCAAGACCATCAACATGCCGAACGAGGCGACGGTCGAGGATTGCAACGCCGCCTACATGCTGTCGTGGAAGCTGGCGCTGAAGGCCAACGCGCTCTATCGCGATGGCTCCAAGCTCTCGCAGCCGCTCAACGCCTCGCTGATCGCCGATGACGACGAGGACGAGGACATCATCGAGGAGGCGACCGCTGCGCTGATCGCAGCTCCCGCCCCTGCCCGCGCGGCCGAAGTCGCCGAGCGCATCGTCGAGCGCATCGTCGAACGGGTGGTGCGCGATCGCGAAAAACTGCCGAACCGGCGCAAGGGCTACACCCAGAAGGCGATCGTCGGCGGCCACAAGGTCTATCTTCGTACCGGCGAGTTCGACGACGGGCGCATCGGCGAGATCTTCATCGACATGCACAAGGAGGGCGCCGCCTTCCGCGCGATGATGAACAATTTCGCCATCGCGATCTCGCTCGGCCTGCAGTTCGGCGTCCCGCTGGAAGAGTATGTCGAGGCGTTCACCTTCACGCGGTTCGAGCCGGCCGGCATGGTCCAGGGCAACGAGGCGATCAAGAACGCCACGAGTATCCTCGACTACATCTTCCGGGAACTCGCCGTCTCTTATCTCGGCCGACACGATCTGGCCCATGTCCAGCCGGAGGAGTTCGGCGCCTCCGGCCTCGGCCGCGGCGTCGAAGGCGACAAGCCGCAGCCGATTTCGCCGGTCTCGCACGGCATGGTGCGCGGCCAAACCGCGAAGTTCCGGCTGGTCTCGAACGATCCGGCCGGCGCGCTGGCGGGATCGCCGGCCGGCGAGACCCTCACCGGTCCCGGCGATCGCGGCGGCAGCGAACCCGCGAAAGGCGCGGCGGTGGTGAAGGCCTCGGCCCGCGCCGCCGCCAACACCAGCGGCCCCGGCGGCAGCGTCGCGGCCACGGCGGTCTCCACTCGTGGCGGCAGTGCCGTCGTTGCGGCGGTGTCGGCGACGCCCGCAACGGCCGCGGCCGTCGCCTTCAAG
>DRFF01000172.1 GCA_011050685.1 Aurantimonas coralicida | reverse complement strand
GAAGATCATTCGTCACCATCTGCCCGAAGCCGATCTGGGCGACATCGCGCCGGTTGCGACGTCGCTGGCAGGATCGGCGTCCGGAGCCGATGTCGCCCGCTTCGTCCGCGAGGCCAAGCGCGCCGCCCGCCGTCGCAGGGAGCCGGTGACCGGGCGCGATCTGATGGCCGCGGCGCTGCCACCGGAAACCCGCGGTCGCGAGATCGTCTGGCGCACCGCGGTTCACGAAGCCGGACACGCCGTGGCGTTTCTGGCGACCGGCACCGTCCCGCGTAGCCTGTCGATCGTCCACGGGCGGGGGATGAATGGCTTCGTCCAGGCTGACATTGCTCCTTCCGAAGGGCGGCTTGGCGATATCGAGCGCTACGCGCTGCCGATCCTCGGCGGTCGCGCCGCCGAGGAAATCGTGCTGGGCGAAGCGTCGGCCGGGGCGCAGCAGGATCTCCGCCAGGCCAGCGCGATGCTGGCGAACGCCGCCGGGTCGTTCGGTCTCGGCGGCTATCTGACGCCGGGCGATGCGGATCGCGGCCATGTCGAACACGCCGTGCGACGGCTTTATTCCGAGGCGCTGATGACGGCGCACCGGCATCGGATCGCGATCGTCGATCTGGCGCGCCTTGCCATCGAAAAGCGGGTTCTGGGCGAGGCGGCGCTACGGGCGTTCGGCCAGGAACGCGGACTTCTGTAAAGGGCGAAGGAGGCCCACACGATGATGATTTCTTTCGAAAAGCGGATTCAGGATCGTCTCGACCAGATCGAGGCCAGAGAAGGCATCCCGCCGGTCGAGTTCGTCCACCAGGCCGTCGAGGTGTGGAGCCTGGCCGACGCCAACATGCGGCGGGCGCTGGGAATCTGCGTCATGCGCTGGGTGCTGGAAAAGGTGCGGCGATGACGGTCGTCGAAAGGATCGATGGCGACGCCAGGTGGATGCTCGTCATCGCCGACGCGCATTTCGAAGTCTGGGAAAAGGTGATGCTGGCCGATGCTATTTCGGCGGCCGTCGCATCGACGTTCGACGAGATCATCGCCCAGCGAACAGCGTAAGGTGCCATATATGGCACGTTAAGCTACATAAGGTGCCATATATGGCACCTTAAACTGTCTGCGATTTTCCCCTCTTTGAACTTTCATCGGCGCAACGGAACATCCCGGGCGAAGGAGGACTTATGCCGACATTTTTTACCGCCGACACACATTTCGGTCACGCAGGCATCATCGAGATGTGCGGCCGTCCGTTTCGTTCGATCGAAGAGCACGACGCGGCGCTCGTCGCTGCCTGGAACTGGCGCGTCACGACGAGGGATCAGGTGTGGTTTCTCGGCGATTTCGGCAAGGGGCCGACCGAGCATCTCCTGAAGATCTTCCGCAAGCTCAACGGCTCCAAGCACCTGGTTCGGGGCAACCACGACAAGCCGGGTGTTTCGACCTGGCCGTGGGCATCCGTGCACGACATCGCCAACATCAAGGTCGACGGCCAGCGGCTGGTCCTGTGCCATTATCCGATCGCCTCCTGGGCAGGTGCCCATGGCGGCGCGGTCCATCTTCACGGTCACTCCCATGGACGACTGCAGGTGCCCGGCCTGGCCTGTGACGTCGGCGTCGATGTCTGGGACTATCGACCCGTGACGCTTGCCGAAATCGTGCCGCGGCTCGATTGCCAGGAAGAACCTGCGGCGGAACCGTCCGCCCCCGGTTTCTGCAACGGCCCGGGCGAAAGAGGCCCACGATGACCCGAATCTGGATCATGTCGGATTTGCACGACGACTACAGTCGCGGTTCGCTCGGCAATTACGCATTGCCTCGCGACGTCGAGGCCGACGTGATCGTTATCGCCGGCGATGTCGCGGGGCGGCTCTCGAAGATGGGCCGGTCCTGGCTCGAGGCGCAGGATCGTGGCATTCCCATCGTCGTCGTCGCCGGCAATCACGACTATTGGAGGGGCACGATCGACCGCGAGATCCAGCGTTTTCGCGACCGCAGCCTCGTCGATTTCATTCACCTGCTTGACGGCGAGACGGTGACGATCGCCGGCACCCGTTTCGTCGGGGCGACGCTGTGGACCGACTATGCGATCTGGCAGGGCGACGTCGAAGCCGGCCAGGCCGCGGCGGGCAGGGACATGAACGACTTTCGCTACATCCGGATTTCCGACTATGAGCGCCGGCTCCAGCCATGGATGCTCGCCGAGATCCATAGCCGCCACCTGGCGGTGATCGAGGCGACCCTGGCGACGCCGTTCGACGGGCCCACGGTGGTGGTGACGCACCATGCGCCGTCGCCGCGGTCGCTGCGCAACGGCCGGGTCGAGGAAGCCGGGGACGCCGCCTATGCAAGCGACCTCGAGGAACTGATCCTCGCGCATCAACCGGAGCTTTGGATACACGGCCACGTCCACACGCGGCACGACTATGCGATTGGCGCAACCCGGGTGATCTGCAATCCGAGAGGCTACGTCCATGCCGCGCACCGCAAGTGGCTGCCGGTCGAGATCGAGAACCGCGAATTCGACGAGCGGCTGGTTGTCGAGGTTGGCGACGAACCGGCGCCGGGATTCGGTCGCTGAGGGTATTCCTAACAGAAAGGCGCCAAGGGTTTTGGAGAGGGAGGGTCCTATCGCCCTCATCCCTTGGCTTGCTTCCTACGGGAAAGTCAGACGGCCACCAAAAATCCGATCACCGCGACAAATCCACGCGCTATAATCTCCTCATGTCCAGGCTCGCGCCCTTTCCGCCAGAAATTGTCCACAGCATCGACGCGGGCGCGTCGGTGCTGCGGGCGGTTCGCGATCATTTCGGCCGCACCCTCGAAGAGGTCGCCCATGCGTGTGGGGTGGCGCCTGCCAGACTTTGGGAAATTGAGGCCGGGGTGACGCCGACGCCAGCCGAGCGGCAGGCGCTGTCTGAACTGTTCGGCTATGATGAAGATGTGCTGATCGACCTGTGAGGAGAACCGCACGGTTCGTGAAACAAGACAAAATTCGATCCAGATCGTCGCGCGACATATCCGGCCCCGGGATGGGATATGGAGAGTCGTGGAAATCAATCGCCTTCCGATAGACCGCGGGAAATCCCACAGGTCGCGCCGGGGTCGGTATTTGGGCGTTCTATGCTGGCGTT
>DRFF01000171.1 GCA_011050685.1 Aurantimonas coralicida | reverse complement strand
AGATGTGTATAAGAGACAGCTTGCGGGGCGCCTACCTGTGCCGAAGTGCGATGCGTGTCAGGTTCCCAATGAGAGGGAACGTCATCGCCGCATTATTTTGCTTTTCGGTGCCAGCCCGCTAGAAACGGACTTCCGCCGTCAGAACCGCCGAGACGCCGCAGGAGGCGCCAATGTTGAACAGCCTCGATCTTCCAAAGCCGCCCGCCGAGACGCGGGTGGTCGTCGCCATGTCGGGCGGCGTCGACTCGTCCGTCGTCGCGGCCATTCTGCATGAGCAAGGCTACGACGTCGTCGGCATCACGTTGCAGCTCTATGACGCGGGCGAGGGCGCCCGCCGTGCCGGTGCCTGTTGCGCCGGCCAGGACATTCACGACGCCCGCCGGGTCGCCGAGACGCTCGGCATCCATCATTACGTGCTCGACTATGAGGACCGGTTCCGCGCGGCGGTGATCGATCCATTCGCCGAAAGCTATCTGGCCGGCGAGACGCCGATCCCCTGCGTCGCCTGCAACCAGACCGTCAAGTTCCGCGATCTTCTCGCCACGGCAAGGGATTTGGGCGCCGACGCATTGGCGACCGGCCATTATATCGACAGCCGACCCAATGGCGGGCATCGCAGTCTCTATCGGCCGCTCGATCTCGATCGCGACCAGAGCTATTTCCTCTACGGGACGACGCAGGCCCAGCTCGATTTTTTGCGCTTTCCGCTTGGCCGCCTGACCAAGCCCGAGACCCGCGCGCTCGCCGACAAGCATGGCCTCGCGATTGCCGCCAAGCCGGACAGCCAGGACATCTGCTTCGTCACCAAGGGTCGCTATAGCGACGTCATCCAGCGGCTACGGCCCGACGCGGGTGAGGCGGGCGATATCGTCCATATCGACGGGCGGCTGCTCGGCCGGCACGCGGGCATCCTGCATTACACGATCGGCCAGCGGCGCGGCATCGGCGTCGCCGCCGGCGAGCCGCTCTATGTGGTGGCGCTCGAACCCGCGACCGCGCGTGTCATCGTCGGGCCGCGCGAAGCGCTGGCGACGCGCCGCCTGCGTCTGCGCGACGTCAATTGGCTCGGGCGCGAGACGCCGGGCGCCCATGCCGCGTCGGGACGCCCGCTCTTCGTCAAGGTGCGCTCCACGCGCCCGCCGGCATCGGCCCGGATCGTCGGCGACGACAGCGACTGGCAGGTCGAACTCCTGGAAGGCGAGGATGGCGTGGCGCCGGGCCAGGCCTGTGTCTTCTATGCGTGCGAGGACGCCGGCGCCGAGGTCCTGGGCGGCGGCATCATCGCCGAGACGGTTCGGCCGGCGGTGGCGACCAGCCATTCGGCGACCGTCGCGGTGGCCGGGTAGAGTAGGGACGGACGTCTTGTCGCCGATTCCGCGTCGTCAGGCCGTCAGGTCCGGCGACGAAAGCGGCGAGGCCAGCGACAGGATCCGGACGGTTTCCACGGCTTCGCTGGCTCCGGTTTCCGGCTCGGTTCGGGTCATGACGCAGTCGAGGAAGTGCCTGAGTTCGCGATCGAGCGGCAAGCCCGGTTCGGTCAGAAGAAACGCGGCAGGGGCATTGTCGAAGTCGAATGTCGCGCCGGATCGCCGGACCTTGTGGGCATAAAGCGCCAGCTTCTCGCCTTCCGGGGCCAGATCGTCGAAGGTCAGCATTCCCTCCGTCCCTATCACCGAGAATCGCCGGTCGCGATAGGGCGAAACCCGCGAGACATGAATCTCCGCGCCGATGCCACTCGGGAATTCCAGGATGATGTCGGCGATGTCGGTCTCGTCGCTGAGCACCGTGCGACGCTGGCAGATGACCGTGTCCGGATGCTCCCCGGCCAGATGCAGCACCAGCGACAGATCGTGCGGCGCCAGATCCCAGACCACGTCCATGCTGGGAAACCGCCCGAGGCCCATCCGGTTGGAGATCAGATGGCGCACCTGACCGATCTGGCCTTCGGCGACGATTTCGCAAAGCCGTTGGAACACCGGATGAAAGCGGACGACGTGCCCGACCATCAACAGGCGTCCGGCCGCGCGCGCCGCCGTGGCGGTCTTCTCCGCGTCGGTCGAATCGAGTGCGATCGGCTTTTCGATGAGCACATCCTTGCCGGCCGCGAAGGCGGCGCGCGCCATGGCGCCGTGGGCGGATGCCGGTAGCGCCAGGACCAGCGCGTCGATATCGGACGCCGCGACCGCCGCCTCGGGAGACAGCGCCTTGACGCCGTAGCGTTCCGCGAAAGCGCCCGCGCGGTCGTCATGGCGATCGGCCACCCCTGCGAGGGCACCGATCTCGGCAAGGGTCCGGATGTGGTTCTGGCCCCATTGTCCGCAACCGACGACCGCAATTCGTGGGTACATGATGCGCTCTCTCCTGATGATGTCGGACCGGACCTAGCGAAGCGGCGGCCTCGCCGCAAGGATCGGCGCTGGATGCCGATCCTTGCGAGGTCTGTACGGTTGGGATTGAGGCGAGGAGGGGACCCGTGGCGCCGGCCGCCGCTGTGGGCTGTGGCGATCGACATCGGCCGCGTCGGACCCAGGCGAGTTGCTTGCCGATGGCGAACGAAGCGGCATGACGACGGGTTGCGGCAATTTCCACCGGCGAAGGCCAAAATCAGCCGGAGCAGACGCTTCTCCGACCATTGACAGCCGTCGCCCGCGCCTCCTATATCCCCGCCGACCCGAAGTGGTCGCCTCGTCGTGAGATGGCGGAGTAGCTCAGCTGGTTAGAGCAGCGGAATCATAATCCGCGTGTCGGGGGTTCGAGTCCCTCCTCCGCTACCATTTGAAAGCATTGACGAAATCAGGTTCAGACCGAGTTGGACCTTCGGGATTTTTTCTTGGCTTGGACAAAATCTGGACAAGCGTGTCCGCGTTCGTTCGGTTTTTATCGATCCGGTTTCGCTCCAGCCCCCGCTCCATGATAGCCAGGAAATCAGGCGAAGGAGGCCCGCATGACCGATTCTCCCCCATCCGAGGACTACGATACCGACGCGGTCGTCGATCTCGTCCACGAAGTCTTTCCACGCTCGACCGTCGAGATCCTGCAGCGGCTCACCGGAGTTCCGGTGCGCTCGGTGACCAGATGGGTGAAAGGCGAAAGCCGGATGCCGCCGACGCTCGTCCACAAGCTTCGCGACCAGGCAAAGCTGCGGCGGGAATTCTCGGCCGAGATCCAGAAACTTATCGCGGAATATACGCAGGACGGCGCCATGCGGGCGGTGCTGCGGTCGGCGCTGCTGGAAGCCGCGAACGCGGACGCGATCCTTGAGGCGGAAGAACTTTAAGAACGCGTAAAATTCGCCGGTCGGGTACCACCGGATTTTAGTACCCGTTGGTCATGATGATTTCCAAGACGCGAGGGCAGGGGCCCGGTGCGCAAGGATGGAGATCATCGATGGCGAAGAAGGCCAGTCAACCGATCGTCCGGGTCGTCGGCAAGCGGCGTATCCCGGACGATCCCGTTCACCTGCTACCGGCACCGCTCGACGAGGACGATATCGATCTCGGCGCCAGTAAGTCCGCGAACAGCTTGCTGTTGCCGACCGAGTTCGTCTGTCTTCGGTTGCTGGCCGACCTGCCGCGCCTGATCGCGCACCGGATCGAGGCGAACGAGACGGCGTGCATTCTCGTCCGCGTGTCGAACGACCTGTGGGCAAGCCCGGTCGAGAATGCTTTCGTTGAACTGATCGACCCCGCCGGTTTTCCGGTCCGTGGGGTGAGCGTTCAGGACGGGCGCAGGCTCGGCGAATATCCAGGTCACGATCTCGGCAATGTTCTCGGCACCGTCAATCGCGGCCACGCGATCCTGTATCTGAATCCGGACGAGGTGCTCGACGCCGTGTTCCAGCCGCTGATCGACGCCGAGTTCGATCTGCGGCGGATCAAGCCGTCGCTGATGACCGCGGCGCTCGAACGGGCTTTCCCGGGCTCGGGAGCGGCATGGCCGCGCAGACTGGATGCGGCCGCCATGCCGCCCCACAGGATCGACTTCGCCTTCAAGCGCGCCGGCAATCCGGACGCGGCGATCGCGCTCGTCAAGGCGATGACGGCGCACGAAGCGGCCATCGAAACATGGATGCGGCGCGACGAGAAAGCGGAAAAGAAGGAGCAGACCGGCTGGAGGTCCAGCAAGGCGCTGTCGCCGATCGATGTCCTGCGTCCGACCGAGCCGCGCCTCGAGGATCTCGCCGGCTATGGCGCGGCCGCCGACTGGTGCCGCGATCTGATCGCCGATATCGACGGCTATCGCAACGGCGGCGTCGCCTGGGCGGATGTCGATCGCGGCTGCCTGCTGGTCGGGCCGCCCGGCACCGGCAAGACGATGCTGGCTTCGGCGCTGGCCGCGTCGGCGGGCATGCCGATGATCGCCACGTCCTACGCCCAGTGGCAGTCGTCGGGCGAGGCTCATATGGGCACGCTCCTCAAGGCGATGCGGGCGACCTTCGCCGAGGCGGAAAGGCACACGCCGTGCATCGTCTTCATCGACGAGATCGACGCGATCCCTAAGCGCGGATCGGCGTCGGCCGGCCGTCACGACGACTGGTGGACGGCGATCGTCACGGCCCTCCTTGAATGTCTTGACGGGACGTCGCGGACCGAGGGCATCGTGACCATCGCCGCCTGCAACGACGACGGCAATCTCGATCCGGCACTGGTCCGCAGCGGACGCCTCGATCGCCGCTTCGAAATCGGGCTGCCGGACACCGACGCATTGACGAAGATCATCCGTCACCATCTGCCCGAAGCCGATCTGGCCGACATCGCGCCGGTTGCGACATCGCTGGCGGGATCGGCGTCCGGAGCCGACGTCGCCCGCTTCGTCCGTGAGGCCAAGCGCGCCGCCCGCCGCCGCAGGGAGCCGGTCACCGGGCGCGATCTGATGGCCGCGGCGCTGCCGCCGGAAACCCGCGGTCGCGAGATTGTCTGGCGCACCGCGGTTCACGAAGCCGGACACGCCGTGGCTTTTCTGGCGACCGGCACCGTCCCGCGCAGCCTGTCGATCGTCCACGGGCGGGGGATGAATGGTTACGTCCAGGCCGACGTTGCTCCTTCCGAAGGGCGGCTTGGCGATATCGAGCGCTATGCGCTGCCGATCCTTGGCGGGCGCGCCGCCGAGGAAATCGTGCTGGGCGAAGCGTCGGCCGGGGCGCATCAGGATCTCCAGCAGGCCAGCGCGATGCTGGCGAAGGCCGCCGGGTCGTTCGGTCTCGGCGGCTATCTGACACCGGGCGATGCGGATCGCGGCGATGTCGAGCATGCCGTGCGCCGGCTTTATTCCGAGGCGCTGATGACGGCGCACCGGCACCGCGTCGCGATCGTCGATCTGGCGCGCCTTGCCGTCGAAAAGCGCGTTCTGGGCGAGGCGGCGCTACGGGCGTTCGGCCAGGAACGCGGACTTCTGTAACGGGCGAAGGAGGCCCAACGACATGATCGTCACTTTCGAAAAGCGGATTCAGGATCGACTCGATCAGATCGAGCGGGACGAAGGCATCCCGCCGGTGGAGTTCGTTCACCAGGCCGTCGAGGTGTGGAGCCTGGCCGACGCCGATATGCGGCGGGCGCTGGGGATCTGCGTCATGCGCTGGGTGCTGGAAAAGGTGCGGCGATGACGGTCGTCGAAAGGATCGATGGCGACGCCAGGTGGATGCTCGCCATCGCCGACGCGCATTTCGAAGTCTGGGAGCGGCAGATGCTGGCCGATGCGATCACGGCGGCCGTCGCATCGACATTCGACGAGATCATCGCCCAGCGAACAGCGTAAGGTGCCATATATGGCACGTTAAGCCACATAATGTGCCATATATGGCACCTTAAACTGTCTGCGATTTTCCCCTCTTTGAACTTTCATCGGCGCAACGGAACATCCCGGGCGAAGGAGGCCTTATGCCGACATTTTTTACCGCCGACACACATTTCGGTCACGCACGCATCATCGAGATGTGCGGCCGTCCCTTTCGTTCGATCGAAGAGCACGACGCGGCGCTCGTCGCCGCCTGGAACCGGCGCGTGACGGCGAAGGATCGGGTGTGGTTTCTCGGTGATTTCGGCAAGGGGTCGACCGAGCATCTCCTGAAGATCTTCCGAAAGCTCAACGGCTCCACGCATCTCGTTCGGGGCAATCACGACGCGCCGGGCATCGCAGCCTGGCCGTGGGCATCCGTGCACGACATCGCCAACATCAATGTCGACGGCCAGCGGCTGGTCCTTTGCCATTATCCGATCGCCTCCTGGGCAGGCGCGCATGGCGGCGCGGTCCATCTTCACGGTCACGCCCATGGACGACTGCGGGTGCCCGGCCTGGCCTGTGACGTCGGCGTCGATGTCTGGGACTATCGACCCGTGACGCTTGCGGAAATCATGCTGCGGCTCGAGCGCCGGGAAGGACTTGTGGCGGAACCGTCCGACGCCGGTTTCTGCAACGACCCGGGCGAGGGAGGCCCACGATGACCCGAATCTGGATCATGTCGGACCTGCACGACGACTACAGCCGTGGAAGCCTCGGCAACTACAGCCTTCCCCGTGACGTCGATGCCGACGTGATCGTTATCGCCGGCGACGTAGCCGGCCGACTGTCGAAGATGGGCAGGTCCTGGCTCGAGGCACAGAATCGCGGCATTCCGATCGTCGTCGTCGCCGGCAATCACGACTATTGGCGCGGCACCATCGATCGCGAGATCCAGCGCTTTCGCGACCGTAGTCTTGTCGACTTCATTCATCTGCTCGACGGCGAAATGGTGACGATCGCCGGCACGCGTTTCGTCGGGGCGACGCTGTGGACCGACTATGCGATCTGGCAGGGCGACGTCGAAGCCGGCCAGGCCGCGGCGGGCAGGGACATGAACGACTTTCGTTACATCCGGATTGCCGACTACGAACGCAGGCTCCAGCCCTGGATGCTCGCGGAAATCCATCGTCGGCACCTGGCGGCGATCGAGATGACGCTGGCGACGCCGTTCGACGGTCCGACGGTGGTGGTGACGCACCACGCGCCGTCGCCGCGGTCACTGCGCAACGGCGTGGTCAAGGAGCCGGGGGATGCCGCCTATGCAAGCGACCTCGAGGATCTGATCCTCGATTACCAGCCGGAGCTTTGGATACACGGCCACGTCCACACGCGGCATGACTATGCGATCGGCGCGACCCGGGTGATCTGCAATCCGAGGGGCTACGTCCATGCCGCGCACCGCAAGTGGATGCCGGCAGAAATCGAAAACCGCGAATTCGACGAGCGGCTCGTCGTCGAGGTCGGCGACGAGCCGGCGCCCGGATTCGGACGGTGAGGGTTTTCCTGACAGAAAGGCGCCAGTGTTTCGGAGAGGGAGGGTCCTATCGCCCTCATCCCTTGGCTTGCTTCCTACGGGAAAGTCAGACGGCCACCAAAAATCCGATCACCGCGACAAATCCACGCGCTATAATCTCCTCATGTCCAGGCTCGCGCCCTTTCCGCCGGAAATTGTCCACAGCATCGACGCGGGCGCGTCGGTGCTGCGGGCGGTTCGCGATCATTCCGGCCGCACCCTCGAAGAAATCGCCCATGCGTGTGGGGTGGCGCCTGCCAGACTTTGGGAAATCGAGGCCGGGGTGACGCCGACGCTGGCCGAGCGGCAGGCGCTATCTGAACTATTCGGCTATGAGGAAGACGTACTGATCGAGTTGTGAGGAGAACCACACTGTTCGTGACACAAGGCAAAATTCGATCCAGATCGTCGCGCGACATATCCGGCCCCGGGATGGGATATGGAGAGTCGTGGAAATCAATCGCCTTCCGATAGACCGCGGGAAATCCCACAGGTCGCGCCGGGGTCGGTATTTGGGCGTTCTATGCTGGCGTT
>DRFF01000170.1 GCA_011050685.1 Aurantimonas coralicida | reverse complement strand
TGATGAAGAAGATCGAGACGATCGCCAAGCGGATCTACCGGGCCGACGAGGTTCTGGCCGACAAGAAGATCCGCGACCAGCTGGCGCAATGGGAGGAGCAGGGGTTCCGCGATCTGCCGATCTGCATGGCCAAGACGCAGTATTCATTCTCCACCGACGCCAATCTGCGCGGTGCGCCGACCGGCCATTCGGTGCCGATCCGCGAAGTGCGGCTGTCGGCCGGCGCCGGCTTCGTCGTGGTCGTCTGCGGCGAGATCATGACCATGCCGGGCCTGCCGCGCGTGCCCTCGTCGGAATCCATCCGGCTCAATGACGAAGGCCTCATCGAAGGCCTGTTCTAGAAGGGATATGCGACCGTGATCCGCGAGATACTCGTTCCGGTACGTGGTGACGGCAAGGGCGACAACGTCCTTGCCCATGCCTCCGCCTTGGCCAGACGGTTCAAGTCACACGTCGTGGTGACCCATTGCCGTCCGAGGCCACAGGACCTGCTGCCCTATGGGGTCCCGGTTCCCACGTTCCTCAAGGATCAGCTGCAAAAGCAGGCGATCGAATTGGCCAACCAGGTCGAGAAGAGCCTGAAAAGCGAATTCGACATGCTGGTTCAAAAATTCGATCTGACGGTCTCCAATGAGCCGATCGCGGGAACGGCGACGGCGACTTGGGTGGAGGAAGAAGGACGCCAGGTCGAAGTGATCAAGCGCCATGGCCGGTTGGTCGATCTGATCGCGGTGGCGCAGCCGGATCGAGCCGGGATGCTCGGCGTCAACAGCCTCAAGGCAGCGCTGTTCCACACGGGCCGGCCCGTGCTCTTGTGTCCGCCGACCGATACGCCGCCGGTGCAGATCGGCACGCACATCGTTATAGCCTGGAACGGCTCGACCGAGGCAGCGCGAGCGGTCGCGCTGAATATCGGACTTTTGGAGGACGCCAGCACCGTCACGATCCTCACCGGGGGTGAGGAGGCGTATGGGACAACGTCCGAAGATCTCGCCAGCTATCTCAAGAATCGTGGGATCACAGCCGAGATCGAGCGATTTTCGGCCCACCACAATGTTGGCAAGGAGTTGCTGGAACGCTGCCGGAAGCTCGGGGCGGACCTGATGGTCATGGGGGCCTATGGCGACAGCCATGAGAAGGAGATCATGTTCGGAGGCAACACGCAGACGATCATCGAATCGACATCAATACCGGTGGTTCTGGTTCATTAGGGAGGAGCTCAGTGTGGTCTGGGAAATCCGGACCGATTGCCATCGATTGACGAAGTCCCTGGAGCCTGATTTACAATAAGAACAGCCGTGTTAAACGGCGGGTGTGAATATCGTGCTTGCTAATGCAAGTAAAATTTTAATGGGAGGAAGACAAAATGAATATCAATAGAAGAGTTCTCATGAGTGTCGTCGGTGCGACCGCATTGGCTTCGACTCTGTTTACGGGCGTTGCCAATGCATGGGAGCCGACCAAGCCGGTCGATTTCGTGATCATGGCCGGCGCTGGCGGCGGGGCGGATCAGATCGCCCGCTTCATCCAGTCGGTTGCCGAGAAGAAGAAGCTGACCGTCCGGCCTCTCGTGCCGAACAACAAGGGCGGCGGCTCTGGCGCAGAAGCGCTGATCGCTCTCAAGGGGGCCAGCGATCCGGATCATACGATCCTCGTTACGCTGAATTCCTTCTTCACGACGCCGCTGCGCCAGGAAAATCTGGGCGTCGACATCACCACCTTCACGCCGATCGCGATGATGGGCGTCGATCCGTTCGTCCTCTGGGTCCACAAGGATTCGGGCATCACGAGTTTCGAGCAGTGGGTCGAGAAGGTGAAGGCCGAGGACGGGAAATACGTCATGGGTGGAACCGGCAAGGGGCAGGAAGACTCCCTGGTCATCGCTTGGATCGAGAAAAACTACGGCGTCAAGATCAAGTACATTCCGTACAAGGGCGGCGGCGAGGTGGCCAAGGAGCTCGCGGGTCAGCAGATCATGGCCACGGTCAACAATCCATCGGAAGCTAGAGGCTTCTATCAATCGGGCGATGTTGTGCCCTTGGTAGCGTTTTCTGATGAGCGGTTGCCGAACCTTCCCGATGTTCCGACTATCAAGGAGCTTGGCAAGGACTTCTCGTACTACAACCAGCGGGCCGTCGTCGGTGCGCCGGGTATGTCGGAGGAAGCCGCGCAGTATTACCGCGATCTCTTCGGGACTATCTACGATTCCGAGGAATGGCAGGGCTACATGAAGTCCGAGAGCTTGGAAGGCCTTCCCATGAATGCCGACGAGCAGAAGACGTATTGGACCACGCAGGTCGATCGCCACAAGGAGTTGTTGAAGGAAATGGGTGAATAAGCCCAAATCCTGACTGAACGATAGCAACGATACTAAGTCTAGGGAGAGCCGGCATGCGCCGCGCAGAAATCGTAACCGCGGGCGTGCTGGCCCTCCTTTCAATATACTTGATGTGGAAAAGTACGGAGCTGGATGTCGGCTACATTCGGGGTGAAGGCCCTGGGGGGGGTGCTTGGCCATTCTGGCTGGCCGGTGTCATGCTGGTTTGCACCGGTGTCATTGCTTTCAATTGGTACCGGCGGACGTCGCCGCCGTCGCAGTCGACCGAACCCTTTCTCGACCCCTATGGGCAAAAGATGCTCGCGCTCGTGGGCGGTGGCATCATCGGGTTCGTCGCGCTGGTAAACATCCTGTCGATGTACGGCGCGATGTTCGTGTTCCTCATCTACTATCTGCGCTTTCTTGGACGTCACAGTTGGGTGATGACGATGACCCTCGCCACCGCGATACCTGTCGTCTTCTTCTTCTTCTTCGAGGCGCTTATGCGCATCACCTTGCCCAAGGGCATGGCGTTTCTCGAGCCGGTGTTCAATGCGCTGAACACGATCATCTACTGATGCGAACGGCTCAGGCAATTATCGAGCCCGCGGGGAGGCGGCAGTTATGATGGAAATTCTGGGGCTACTGGGGGACGGCTTCTGGCTGGCAATCCAGCCCGTCAATCTGATGCTGATCATTATCGGTGTCACGCTGGGACTATTCATTGGCGCGATGCCGGGTTTGGGATCGGTCAATGGCGTTGCCATCCTGCTTCCCATCACCTTCCTCGTCCCACCGGCCTCGGCCATCATCTTTCTCGCCGCGATCTACTACGGTGCCATGTATGGCGGCGCGATCAGTTCGATCACGCTGGGCATCCCGGGGGCTTCGACGGCGGTCGCGACGACCTTCGACGGACGGCCGCTGGCTCTGAAGGGCCGCGCCAGTCTTGCCCTTATCACGGCCGCGGTCGCGTCTTTTGTCGGCGGCACTGTCTCCAACGTGCTGTTCACGGCCTTCGCGCCTCCGCTGGCAACCGTGGCGCTCAGCTTCGGACCGCCAGAGATCTTCGCGCTGATGCTACTAGCCTTCGCAACCTTTGTGGGCTTGGGCGGCGATGACATCCCGAAGACGATTTTCTCGATCTGCATTGGACTGGTTTTCGCGGCCGTCGGTTATGATGAGATTTCGGGTGCTCCGCGGCTCGTTTTCCTCGGCATTCCGGGCTTCCTGCACGGCGTGAACTTCCTGGTGCTGGCCATCGGCGTCTACGGCATCGGCGAGATGCTCTGGACCATAGATTCCACCCGCGGCAAGATCACCTCGACGATGGCGAAAATGTCGTTGCGCGGCATCAACGACGACACCAAGGAGGCGTTTCGACGAGGCTGGAAAGGTATGGGCATTGGCTCGTTCCTCGGGTTCTTCGTCGGCATCCTGCCCGCCGCCGGCGCTACTCCCGGTTCGCTGATGTCCTATGGTGTCGCCAAGATGTTCTCGCGGAATCCGAAAGAATTCGGGCAGGGCCATCCGGGCGGTGTCGCCGCACCGGAGGCGGCGAACAATTCCGCCTCGACTGGCGCCATGCTGCCGATGCTGACACTGGGTATCCCCGGTTCTCCGACGACGGCCATCCTGCTCGGCGGCATGGTCATCTGGGGTCTGACGCCTGGGCCACGCTTGTTCACCGACCAGCCGGAATTCGTCTGGGGTCTCATCGGTTCGTTCTACGTCTCGAACTTCTTCGCGCTGGTCATCAACATCGCCTTCATCCCGCTGTTCATCTGGATGTTGCGGATGCCTTTCACCGTCTTGGCACCGATGATTTTCATCCTGTCGGTCGTGGGTGGTTATGCCGCGACACAGGACATGCACGACGTCTGGCTGATGTTGATTTTCGGCTTCGGGGCGTTCTTCCTGCGCAAGCTCGATTACCCGGTGGCGCCGGCGGTGCTGGCGATCGTGCTCGGACCGATTGCCGAGCCGACCTTGCGGCAATCGCTGCTGTTCTCATCGGGCGATCCGTCGATCTTCTTCACGCGGCCGATCGCCGGACCGATCACGGTCATCGCCTTGATCCTGATCTTCCTGCCGCTGTTCAAGCTGATCTGGGACAAGACGCGTCGTCCGACCTCGAAACCTGCCTGATCAATGTCGGTCACCGAAAGCCCGGGGGACACGGGGGCCGAATTCGGCCCCTGGAATCCCGGGCTGAGTTCGACGATACCGCAGCGGCTTTTGCCGCTGTCGACCATGTTCCGCCCGGAAAATGTCGAGACCGGTTTTAGCGAAGCGCGCGAGCTTGCCGCGTTCAGCGGCCTCGACCCCAAGGATACGATTGCCTTTCGCGCGGAACGCTTGATCGTCCACGAACTGCTGATCCGGGTGACGGCGGATCTATCGGTGCCGGACGGGCCGGAATACGAGGAACTCGGAATCAACATGCGCGGGATGACCGCGCGGATCTACGACGAGCACGTCCGGCCGCGGCTCGACGGTTTGAAGACAGAGCACGAGCGTCTAGTCAGCCGGGCTCGCGAATTCTTCGCGGCGGAATTGCAACGACTGGACCAGCAGCAGGCGTCGCCAGGCGCGGCGCCGACCGCGAAAAAAGGGTTGCTGGACTGGTTGCTTGGCAGAGAACGGAAGACGACGTCCCCTAAGGCCTTCCCGGATGACAGAGCCGCGCTCGAAGCCGCCACCGCCCGCTGGGCGGGGATGATGGAAGATCCGTTCGAGGTGGCCTGCGCCAATGCCATTGCCACGGTCACCAGTGCGGTGGTCCGCACCCATGGCCGGCTACCCTTCGACAAGACGATGATTGTCGACCTTGCGGCCAATTTTTTCATCAACGACTATGGCAGCGCGCGATTGGGTTCCGCGCTGGACCCGATCATCGAAACGGCGTCGAAGGTCGAAGGCTATCGGTATCTTCCGACCCAGACGGAGCCTTTCGTCATGAACGTGAAGGGGGCTTCGGCCGCCGGAAAGAGCACCATCAGGCCGCATCAACGCGCCTTGGCCAAAAAGCTCGGTGTGCCCTGGGAGGACTTCGCCCTGGTCAGCCCGGATTACTGGCGCAAACATCTTCTTGACTACGGTTCGCTGGGGGCTGATTACAAATATGGAGCGATGCTCACCGGTCACGAATTGGAGATCATCGACCGGAAGCTCGACCGCTATATGGCAGAAAAGGCCGACCGGGGAACGATGCCGCATCTTTTGATCGACCGGTTCCGCTTCGACAGTTTCCGAACCGGTGACAATCAGGATCGCGGTAGCAATCTACTGACCCGGTTCGGCCACACCGTATTCATGTTCTTCATGGTCACCCCGCCGCCGCTCACCGTGGAACGGGCCTGGAAACGCGGGCTGACGACCGGACGGTACAAGGCCGTCGACGATCTTCTCCACCACAATATCGAGGCCTATACGGGTATGCCCGCGCTGTTCTTTTCCTGGGCGTTGTCGGACAAGAAGGTTCACTACGAATTTCTCGACAACGATGTGCCGAAAGGCGAGCGCCCGCGTACGATAGCCAGCGGCTGGAACCGCCGGATGAACGTCTATGACGTCGATGGTCTGCTGAACATCGAGCGGTTCAGGAAAATAGATGTTCGCGCATCGGGTCCCGGCGAGGTTTACCAGGAGGGAGCCGATATCCTCGCGGAAAACCTGGAATTTCTGCGGCAATGTAGCGAGCGCCTCGACCAGGTTCGGTTCGTCAATCCCAAGACCGACGAGCGATACGGCCTTATCGGGACGGAGAGCGGGGCGTGGTGGGACCGCAGCTTGTCATCCTGTCCGGACGAAATCTCCGACCTTCTGGAAGGGGTCGTTGCGGACGCCGCGACGCATCCCCGAAGCGATACCGCAACCGGTGGCTCGGATATTGAGGACGAAATGAACTACATCATTGGCCAGTTGCATTAAACGCGCCGGCAAGCCGCGCCGCTGATCTGTTCCGGTGTCCTGCAAGGCGCCGAGGCGCCTTGCAGGAGCGATGTCACGCCGCCTTCACGCAATTCGCCGCCAGCTTCCGGTCGACCGTGTCGACGGTCGCGTTGAGGGCAGGGTGCTCCATGCCGAGCGACAGTCCGATCCGCTGCACCAACTTGTCCACGCGTTCGATGGTCGTCGCGCCGCCGGCAATTGCCCGCGCCGCCGAAGATGGCTTCAACAGATTTTCAGCGGCTTTGGCATATTTCTCGAACGGCACAGGATCCTCCGGCGACGCCCCGAGACGGCTGACGATCTCGTTGACGAACGCGTAGATCTCTCGCGACAAATCGATGTCGCCATGGACCGCGTCGCGGATGGAGATGGGGTCTCCGGCGGTGATGCAGCGGTAGTTTCCCGTCGCCAGCATGCTCCACTTGGCAAGCGGAACATACAGCGAATCGTGCACGCGAAGCTTGACGGGCACCTCGTGGCCGTCAAGCCGCACGGCGTCGATGTCGGCCGCCAGTTCGGCCAGCAGCCTGTCGTGATCCGGGTTGTCAAAACGCGCGACCTTGAAATTGGTCGGAAGGCCGACATGCAGGACGTTGGCCTTGTCTTCGGGCGGGCGGAAGGCTTGCGGGTCCGGCGAGCACAGCGTCATCAGCGCAGGGTCGAACTGGTCCCAGATGCGGGGATCGGTGTAGGCGGTCCCGAGCTTGCTACAATCCAGGCCCGGCAGGCGCTTGAGGTAGGGCAGGGGCGGCATGTTCATGATCGACATGCACGGGACCGCCGCTTTGGCCGTCCGATTCAGCAAATGCCTGAGGGCGGGATCTCCGTATTGCGGCTCCTGCATGGCGAGACAGATTAGGTCGTAATCCGCGGGATCGACTGCCTCCGGCGTGCTCGCATCCACTCGCCCGGGCAAATCGCGGGAGAATATGCTCCGATGGGCGTCTTCACCCTTGAGGCGAATGCGCACTTCTGTTCCCTCGTCATTGATCAGGGCCGCCGTGGCGGCCCTGCAGAGCAGGGTGACATCATGGCCGGCCATCGCCAGTTTCGTGCCCAGCAATGAGCCATATGACGCGCCGAGTATGAGAACCTTATGAGGCATTGAGTCTGCTCCCTTATCGCCGTCTGGGGTGTCAGCCACATTACCTGGTATACTTAACACCAGAATGCGGGTTCTTCCAGACCGCTTGTCTGAATAGTTGTCGTTACGCGAAAGGTCGGTGGGGAAAGCGGAGGCTCGGCTCCGGCTGAGGCAGAGCTTCGCTACCCCATTCAACCATTGTGCGAGGATGATGGACGGCGGTTTTGGCTAAGTAAAATTCGGAAAATTTATCCGACCCATAAATAAAACTATGGGTGTATCCGAGATGGGCGCTCGGGGCCCCCCCACGCAAGCGATCCACGTGGCAAGCGCCGTGCTCAGGGTGATGGCAGCGATCTGATCCAACCGGTGATCTGGTCGGCAAGGGCGTCGGTCGTCTCGGGAGACAGAATATCGCCCGCGATGACGTGATTCTCCGGATCGCCGCTGGACGGCACCAGAACGGTCTTCGTCTGGCCGCCCCAACGCGCCATCACGTCCTCGGTGGCGGCTGGATCGACAATCTGGTCCTGCGGCGAGAACAGCGCGAGGGCCGGGATCGTGATGGTGGACAGGTCTATCGCCAGGGTGGCGCGGATGAGCGCGGCCATGGGAACGAGCGCGCCGATCGGGTAGGATGTCGTCCAGTTCTCGGCCTGCTTCTGATTGACGGGCGCAAAGCCATGCGTGGCACCTCCGATCCGCGGCAGGATTTTCCGCGCAAAGGGTAAATCCAGAAGGAACGCCCGGCGGTTCTGCAGACCGAAATTCGGCGAAACCAACACGAGCCCTTCGACCCGGTCCATCAGGCCTGGAATGGTGGCGCCCAGCGTCGCCAACGTGCCGCCGGTCGATGTCCCGATGACGATGACGCGGTTGCCGATCGTCCGACCGATAGCGATCGCCTCGGCAAGATCGTTGACCCAGTCGTTGACGCGCGCCTGTTCCATCCCGGCCGGATCGCGGCCGTGACCGGTGAGGCGCATGTAGAAGAGGTTGGCGTCGAGAGCCTTGGCGATCTTGTCGGCGAGCGGGCGCGTTTCGGCCTTCGTCGCTGAGAAGCCATGGACGTAGACGATGGTGAGCGGCGTCCTGGCGCGCGAGGCGGGAAAGGCCCAGACGATTTCCTTCTGGGCATTCGGCCGCAGGTTGGGGATGTCCGCCTCGCTGCGCAGAAGATAGGCGTCGGGGTCGCCGCCGATCACCGCCGGATCGAAGTGGACCGTCGTGTCGACCGGTTCGCGCGGGGCGAGGTACCAGAAGCCGGCTGCCGCCAGCAACAGGACGAAGACGAGGGCAAGGGAGAGACGCAGGATCACGGGAACCGTCCATTCGCGGCGGGAGACGATTCTGCTCTACCGCGTCTGACGCCGTCGGAAAACCATCGGCCGGGAATCCGCATCGCGCCTCAGCCCGCCGCCTCGACGACACGGCGGATGAGGGCTCCGACCATCAGGTCGAGATGGGCGCCGCCGCCATTCTTGAAGACAGTGATGGCGTGAGGGCCGCTGCGGCCTGCCTTGCCGGTGCACAGATCTGCGAGGTCGCCGCGGACGGTTTCGCGCGTGATTGTTCCGGCGTCAAGCGGGATTTGAATCTCGCCGATATGGCCGAATGTGGTGCGACGCGAATCGACGAAAAGCTCGGAGCGCGTCAGTACCGCGTCGTCGGCCTCGCGCATGTCGGGGCGGAACGCGCCGATCAGATCGACATGGGTACCAGGCTTCAGCCATTCGCCCTTGAGGAATGGCTGGGTTGCCATGGTTGCCGTCGAGACGATGTCCGCTTCGCCGACGGCCACCGCAAGGTCCGTGGCGGCTGCGACTGGGATGCGGGCGCCGGAGAATTCGGTCGCGAGACGCTCGGCTTTCTCGGCGGTTCGGTTCCAGACGGTGACTGCTTCGAGGTCAGGAAAGATCTCGCAATAGGCTTCGATCAGCGAGTTGGCGACGGTGCCGGCGCCGCATATCAGCAACCGGCGGGAATCCGGGCGCGCCAGCAGCCGGGCGCCGAGGACGGAGTCGCCGGCGGTTTTCCATTTGGTGACCAGAATGCCGTCGATCATGGCGACCGGGGCGCCGGTGGCATCATCGAACAGGATCATTCCGCCCTGGATCGACGGGAGCGGCGGGGCCTTGCCCGGATTGTCCGGATAGATGGTGACGGATTTCAGCGCGATGCCGAGCCCTTCGATCCAGGCGCCGCGATTGAGCATGCTGCGGCCCGACTGCGATAGCAAAAGGTCGCCGATCTCGGCCTCGGGCAGCCGGTGGCCTTCGGCGATCGCGTCGGCGACGGCCGTCCAATCGAGCAGCGGATCAGCCTCGTCGAAACCGATGAACCTCATGTGGTTGCCTTCGCCGCGGCCTGTGTTTGCGCCTCTATTGCCGGCGTCTGGACCCGCCGGGTCGCATAGGGACGAAATCCATGCTTGTGGTAGAGTGGCAGCGCCGCCGGATGGTCGAGCGTGTTGGTTTCCAGCGTCAGACGACCGGCCCCCTCGGCGAACCCGACCGTGATCGCCTTGCTTAACAGGTAGTCGGCGAAGCCACGGCCGCGAAACGCCGGCAGGATACCGAAATGCACGATCCGCGCTTCGCGGAGGGCAGGGCGCATCTCGATCTCGAACCAGCCGGCGACAATCTCGTCGCATAAGAGCACGAAGATACGTGTCGTCTCATTGTGAATTTCCCGGCTCAACTGGTCGTCGGGCAGCAGCCGCGAGGTCCAGTGATGGGCATCGCCGAGCGCTCGGTAAAGCATCCGGTAGCTGTCGAGCCGGATGTCGTGAACGCGCGTCACGGCGAGCGGTTTGTCGCAGGGCGGCGGCGGCACCTCGGTTTGCGGAGGCTCGCGCATTTCCAGGCTAATCACCTGTGTCGTCAGAAGGCGCATCGTATCAGCGCCCGGTTTCGACCGGCGTATCGGCGGCCGAGCCCCACTCGGTCCATGAGCCGTCGTAAAGGACGCACTGGCGGTTGCCGAGCGATTCCAGCGCAAGGTTGAGGACGGCGGCGGTCACGCCCGAGCCGCAGCTGGTGACCACCGGCGCCGCGGGATCGAGCCCGGCCTCGGCGAAGATGGCCCGCAACGCCGCTTCCGATTTCAGCCGGCCATTTTCGGAGAGCGCCATGAACGGCAGGTTGAAAGCGCCTGGCATGTGACCGGCGCGCACCCCGGCGCGCGGTTCAGGCGCTTCACCGGTGAAACGGGCGGCGGGGCGGGCATCGGCGATCTGCAGGCGTCCGTTCATCACCGCGGCCTTGACCTCGTCGAGCGAGGCGACGGCGCTGCGATCGAAGGATGCGGCGAAGTAGACGGCTTCGGGTGAGGCGGCTCCGGTCTCGACCGGCAGCCCCGCCTCTTGCCAGGCCGGAAAGCCGCCGTCGAGCACGCGCACGTCTTTCGCCCCGAAGGTGCGCAGCAGCCACCAGACGCGCGGTGCGGTGAACAGGCCGACGCCGTCATAGACGACGATCGTATCGGTCTCCGAAACGCCGAGATCACCTACAGCCGCGGCGAAGGCGTCCGGCGAGGGCAGCGTGTGGGGCAGGTCTGAGGCCGGATCAACGATTTCGTCTTGGTCGAAGAAGACGGCGCCGGGAATGTGCGCGGCGTCGAACTCGGGCCGGCCGAGACGGTTCTGCGCCGGCAGGTACCAGGAGGCGTCGACAATCGACAGGCCCGGCCGGCCGAGATGCTCGGCAAGGTCGGCCGGGGCGATGAGAAACGGGTTCTGGCTCATGGGAGGCCTCGGAAAGGGCGCGCCGCGACGATAAGGCGGGCGGCCAATTAGAATAGTCCAGCGGCGCGCGCAGCGACAAGCCCGCGGGCCTGGCGGGAGGGTCAGCCGGGCAAGGGACCGAAACGGATGCGAAAGCGGCGGTTCGACTTGCCCTTCTTTTCGATCTTGCCGATGTGGATGTCGCCGACCTCGCCGGTTTCCTGCACATGAGTGCCGCCGCAGGGCTGGGTATCCACCGAGCCGTTTTCGCCGATGCACACCAATCGGATTCGCCCCGAACCGCGCGGTGGCTTGACGTTGGCGGATTTGACCAGCCCCGGATTGGCATCGAGTTCAGCCTCGGTGATCCAGCGGGTGAAGACCGAATGGTTTGCCGCAACGAGGTCCATCAGCTGCGCGGTCACGCCGGCCTTGTCTGCGGAGGCGTCGGGGATGTCGAAGTCGATGCGGCTCTCCTCCTCGCCGACGGCGGCGCCGGTGATCGGGAACGGGCAGACGACGGTGAGAAGGTGGCAGGCGGTGTGCATCCGCATCAGTTTGTAGCGCCGCTTCCAGTCGACATGCAGCACCAAGGTCTCGCCGGCGGCGGGGAGGGCGGAACCTTCCTCGGCGAGCATCACAACCGTTGCCTTGTCAGGCGCATAAACCGTGTCGACGATCTTGATCTGACGCCCGTCCGCGGTCTCCACGAAGCCGCTGTCACCCGGCTGGCCGCCACCAGCAGCGAAGAAATTGGTGCGCTCGAAGACCAGGCCACGCTCTCCCTCGATGCGCGTCAGAGGCGCTTCCAAGGTCGAAAGATAGGCGTCGTCCTGATAGACGCGCTCGGTCGCCGCGGGCGCGGCGGCACCGCCCGGTCCTCCCAACACGGTCACCCGACTGTCTCGAACGGGACATCGAACGCGGGCTTGTTCTCGATCCATTCGGGCACCGGAAGGTCCTTGGAGCGCAGGAAATCCGGGTTGAACATCTTCGACTGATAGCGATTACCGTAGTCACACAGGATGGTCACGATGGTGTGGCCGGGACCCATTTCTTTGGCCATCCGGATGGCGCCGGCGATATTGATGCCGGATGAGCCGCCAAGGCACAATCCTTCCTGCATCACGAGGTCGAAGACGATCCTCAGCGCCTCGTCGTCGGGGACCTGAAAGGCGAAATCCGGCGTGTAGCCTTCCAGATTTGCGGTGACCCGGCCCTGGCCGATACCCTCGGTGATCGAGGAGCCTTCCGACTTCAACTCGCCATGGGCGTACCAGTTGTAGAGCGCGGCGCCCATCGGATCGGCGATGGCGGTCTTGATCTGCCCCGAGCGGCGCTTGAGGCCCTTGGCAACACCGGCCAGTGTGCCGCCGGTGCCGACCGCACAGACGAAGCCATCGACCTCGCCGGCCGTCTGGTGCCAGATCTCCTCGGCGGTGGTCACCACATGGCCTTCACGGTTGGCGACATTGTCGAACTGGTTCGCCCAGATCGCGCCGGCCGGATGAGTTTTCGCCAGCTGCGCGGCGAGGCGCCCCGACAGTTTTACGTAGTTGTTCGGATTCTTATAGGGAACCGCCGGCACTTCGATCAGCTCGGCGCCCATCAGGCGCAGCGCGTCCTTCTTTTCCTCGCTCTGGGTCTCGGGAATGACGATCACGGTGCGATATCCGAGCGCGTCGGCAACCAGCGAAAGGCCGATGCCGGTGTTGCCCGCCGTGCCCTCGACAATGATGCCGCCGGGCTTCAACAGGCCTTTTTCCTCGGCGTCGCGGACGATGAACAGGCCGGCGCGGTCCTTGACCGACTGTCCGGGGTTCAGGAATTCCGCCTTGCCGTAGATTTCGCATCCGGTCGTCTCGGATGCCTTGTGGAGCCGGATCAGCGGCGTGTTGCCGATGGCATCGAGAACGGAATTGTATCGGGACATGAGGCGAAGGACTCGAAAAGCGCGTGGGACAGGGTTCGAGCGAACCTATGGCCGCCGGGCGGGCGAGGCAAGACGATCCTTGCGAAGCGACCGCGTTGTTCCTTCACCACGGCCGCAGTAGCGCGGATCGCGCCAGCTTTACGCCGGCCGCTCCTCCCGATCGCGCTTCGGTCGCATATGCCGGTATGGTGTCGCGGCTTTCGTCTTGCGGGGCTGTCGTCATCCGTGGTGTGAGTCGTGCAATCCGAAGGCGGTTCGCAGCCGCCACCTTCAACCGCGTCGGAGCGCAGTCCATGCCGAAGCCCGGCCTTCCTCTTGTCATCAGCGCGCCCGAGCCAAGGTCACTGGACCTGATCTTCTCGCCGGAGGCGCGGCTGGAACTGCATCGGCGCTACGACATCCACGACGCGGACCCCGCCGGTGTTGGATCGCTTGCGCCCGATATCCTGGCACAGGCGCGCTACATCATTGGCCAGCCGCCGCTAACACGCGAAGCGATAGAGCGGATGCCCTCCCTGCGCTGTATCTTCAACGTCGAGAGCAACCTCCTCGACAATATGCCTTACGATATGCTGTTCGGGCGCGGCATTCACGTCGTGACGACCGGGTCGGTATTCGCGGGACCGGTGGCCGAACTCGGCCTTGCCATGGCGCTCAATCTTGCGCGCGGCATCGTCGATGCCGACCTCGCGTTCCGCCAAGGCCGCGAACTCTGGGGTGGCGAGGGCAATCGGACGGCGGGGCTCCTGTCCGGGGCCGATATCGGGATCATCGGCTTCGGCGATCTCGGTCGAGCGCTCAACCGGCTGCTTACCGGCTTCCGCCCGCGTGTGCGGGTCTTCGACCCCTGGCTGCCGCCCTCCATGCTGTTGGAGGCGGGCACCGAACCGGCGGGCCTCGACGCAGTTCTCGCTGAAAGCGATTTCATTTTCGTGGTGGCCTCGGTGACAAGCGAAAATCGCGGCTTAATCGATCGCGATAGCTTCGCGAAGATGCGCCCCGGCGCTGCCTTCATCCTGCTCAGCCGCGCCGACGTCGTCGATTTCCCGGCGTTGATGGATGCTGTCAGCAGCGGTCACATCGTGGCCGCGAGCGACGTATTCCCGGAAGAGCCGTTGCCGCGGGATCATCCCGTGCGCGGCCTGTCAGGCTTTCTGCGTTCGGCGCACCGTGCCGGGGCCTTGGATGCGGCTTTCAAGAAGATGGGTGATATGGTGATCGAGGACATGGAGCTCATGGATCGCGGTCTGCCACCGATGCGATGCAAGCGGGCCGAGCGGGAGACGGTTCAGCGCATGCGTTCGCGGCCGGTTACGACGAACTGAGGCCGTGCCTCGTCCTGGGAATTGCGAGCCTCGATCGCGTGATCTGCCTACGTCAAAGGTTTACTCGCCGGAATTTCTTCGCAGATGATGAGAGTCGCCAAGCGCTGGACGACTGCCGCTTCCGAAGGGACCGGATTTGATCTAAACGCTCGGGTGACGGTCCCGCTTTTCGGCGGATGCAAATTTTTCCGCTGCAGAGGGAGTGTGCATGGCTGATACGCGGCTCGACGAACATGTACCCGAAGCGGAGGTCCGGTCGGAATTATACGATGAGGACGGCTTCGTTGCCCGCGAGTTTCGCGAGCGCGTCGAGACAGCGATCGCGGCGGGCGATTCCGAGATGCTGCGGGGGGAAATCAGCCCGCTTCACGAGTCCGAGCTCGGCGATGTTCTCGAAGCGCTTGATAAGGACAACCGCCAGGCGCTCGTCCGGCTCCTGGGCGACGCGTTCGATTATACGGCGCTCACCGAGGTCGACGAAGCAATCCGCCTGTCGATCGTCGATGCGATGCCGAACGAGCAGATCGCCGCGGCGGTCCGCGAACTGGAATCCGACGACGCCGTCTACATTCTGGAGGACCTCGAGGAGGAGGATCGCAAGGAGATCCTGGAGCGCCTGCCGTTTCGCGA
Organism: Aurantimonas coralicida; assembly: GCA_011050685.1. GTDB lineage: Bacteria > Pseudomonadota > Alphaproteobacteria > Rhizobiales > Rhizobiaceae > Aurantimonas > Aurantimonas coralicida_A. The sequence goes on along the minus strand of DRFF01000170.1, from coordinate 45,454 downwards.
ACGGATTCGGCTGCGGCGTTCGCTCGAATATCCAGAGGAATCGGCCGGTCGGCGCATGCAGACCGAGTTTGTCGCGGTGCCGCCCTTCTGGACCGTCGGCCAGACCATCGACTACATGCGCGAGGAGGAGGATCTACCCGAATCCTTCGCCCAGATCTTCGTCATCGATCCGAGCTTCAAGCTGCAGGGCGCCGTCGACCTCGACCGCATCCTGCGCGCCAAGCGGCCGGAGAAGATCGAAGACATCATGCACGAGACGCGCCACGCGATTCCGGCCGAGATGGATCAGGAAGAAGCGGCGCAGGTCATCGAGCAATACGATCTTCCCTCAGCCGCCGTGGTGGATTCGAACGAACGGTTGGTCGGTGTTCTCGCCATCGACGATGTGATCGATATCATGCAGCAAGAGGCCGAGGAGGACATCAAGCGCCTCGGCGGCGTCGGCGACGAGGAAATCTCCGATACGGTGCTGACCGCCGCGCGGTCACGCTTTTCCTGGCTGCTCATCAACCTCGCGACGGCGATCCTCGCCTCTCTCGTCATCGGGCTCTTCGACGCGACGATCGAGCAGATGGTGGCACTTGCCGTATTGATGCCGATCGTCGCCTCGATGGGCGGCAACGCCGGTACCCAGACCATGACCGTCACCGTTCGGGCCTTGGCCGCGCGCGATATCGACTTTCACAACGCCGGGCGAGTCATTCGACGAGAAACTCTGGTCGGGCTGCTCAACGGTTTGATCTTCGCGGCGATCATCGGCGTCGTGGCGGCCATCTGGTTCGACAGTCGCGGACTTGGCACGGTGATCGCGATCGCCATGGTCATCAATATGCTGGCCGCCGCGCTCGCGGGAATCCTGATCCCGCTGGTGCTCGACCGGCTCGGCGCCGACCCCGCCATCGCGTCCGGGACATTCGTAACGACGGTGACCGACGTTGTTGGCTTCTTCGCGTTTCTCGGGCTCGCGGCCTGGTGGTTCGGCGTCGAGTGAGGACGTCGCTGACGCGGCCGAGCCATTCGTTGAGCATTGCAATTGACTTTGACGTAAATCTATATTCATGCAACGCGGGTCATACGAGGCGGGAACCGGATCGCATATGCGCGAATATTACACGATCACGGAGCTGACGCGGGAGTTCGACATCTCGACCCGCACGATCCGGTTCTACGAGGATGAAGGTCTGATCTCGCCCATCCGACGCGGCCGGACGCGGTTGTTCCGGCACTCCGACCGGCAGCTGCTCAAGAACATCCTGCGCGGCAAGCGGCTTGGTTTTTCGATCGCGGACATCCGCGAAATCATGAACATGTACAAGAGCCCGCCCGGCGAGGCCGCGCAATTGCGGGCGATCATTCGGCGCGTCGGCGACAAGCGGCGTGAGCTCGAACAGAAGCGTCGCGACATCGAGGAGTTGCTGCGCGAACTCGACGCCGCCGAGGAGGCCTGCCTCACCCGCATGGCCGAACTCAGCGTGGGCCAGGGCGCCCGCGCGGGCTGAGGCTGCGTATACCGGCCAGCTCCGCTACTTGGTTTGTTCGAAGGAGCACTGATTGGTGATCTCCCGGATGCGTGTCATCTGGGTTTCGTCCGGGCCACCTCCCATCAGCGCGTCGAAAAGCCCCTGCGCGCGCAACTCCCTTTCCGCGCAACCACAATAGCGCTCGCAGAATTCCCCGTCGCGTTCGGCCAGACAGGCCCGCTGGCAATCGGTGCGGAAGACGGCTTGCGTGTCCGCCGGTGCGGCCAGGGAGAAAACGAAGACCATGCCGAACAAGATCGGCTGGTGCAGCAGGTAGAACAGCAGGGCATGGCGGCCGAGGACGCCCAGCCGCCACATCGGGCGGAGCGCCGGGTTCCAGCTGCGCATCCGGTCGAAGACGCTGTGGGCGAGGGCGAAGCGCGCCGCCGCGATGCCTGCCAGGACCGCTCCGAAGAACGGGAAGATCGGAATGAAATCGTTGGAAAACGGGGGAATCTGGTAGAAACCGATCCAGGCGAACCATTTCGGATCGAAGACGGGGTGCGAGATCACGAAGGGCAGGGCGACCGTCGCGATGGCGGCGAATGCGGTCACGAGCCAGGGCAAACGAATAAACAGCAACCCGAGCAGGCTGGCGACCGCGATCAATTGCAGGATGCCGAAGAATACGAAGCTGTTCGGCGTGACGAAAAACGTCACGACCGTGATTGCCACAGCGCCGGCGACCACCTGCGCGAGGCGGATCAGGAAGGGGCGCCAGCGGATCGCTCGCCCATGAGCAAGCACCAGGCTGACACCGACGAGGAACAGGAAGCTCGAGGCGATGGTGCGCGCGAAGATTTTCCAACCGCCTGAACCGGTCAGCCCGCGCTCGACATAGTTGAAGAACTCCAGATCCCAGGCGAAGTGGTAGATCGCCATCGCGAACAGCGCGACGGCGCGCGCCATGTCGATGAACTCGATGCGACCTCGGCTGGTCGGGTTGACGGATTGGGACACGCGACTTCCTTGACGCTGGACACCCTTGCGGGCCGCCTATTTTGATGATGGAGGCCGCTGGATCGATTCGGCCCTTTACCCTGGGAAGGCAATTCATGAAGATCATCGAGGCGAACGCCGCGCGCATCCCCGCGATCGGTTTCGGAACCTATACACTCGAAGGCGAGACTTGCGTCGATATGGTGGCGAAGGCAATCGATGCCGGCTATCGCCATCTCGACACGGCCCGCATGTACGGTAACGAGAAGGAAGTCGGCGAGGGAATTCGCCGAAGCAGCATTGATCGCGAAGAGCTGTTCGTCACAACCAAGATCTGGTGGACCGACATTGGTGAGGCCGACCTTGTGCCCACCGCGCGAAAGGCCTTCGAGGCATTGAATATCGGCCCAGTCGACCTGTTGCTGATCCATTGGCCGAACCACGAAATCGCGCTGGAAGAATCGATCGACGCGTTGAACGCGACGATCGGCGAGGAACTGACCAGACATATCGGCGTCGCCAACTTTCCCAGTGCCATGCTCGATGAGGCAGCCGCTATGTCGGCGGCACCGCTCGTCTGCAACCAAGTCGAATACCATCCCTTCCTGAGCCAGGACGATGTTCTGACGGCGTGTCGGCGCCATGACATGGCGATGGTGGCCTATTCGCCCATCGGAAAGGGTGGCGTGCTTCTGGAGAACTCGGTCATTCGCGACGCCGCCCGGCGCCACGGCAAGACTCCCGCACAGATCGTCCTGCGGTGGGAGATTGAACAGGATGGTGTCGGGGCTATTCCGCGGACCTCCCAACCAGATCGGCTGAAAGAGAACATCGACATCTTCGATTTCGCTCTGACCGACGTCGAGCGGCAGGAGATAACGGCGCTGACGCGTCGCCGGGAGAGGCTGATCGATCCCTCCTTTGCCCCGAACTGGGACCGCGCCTGATGGACGAACGGGCGCTGCAGCGGATTGGCGCGGATGTCGTGGAGTGGAGCCAGGATCTTTTCGGCTTCTTCTACCAGCCGTCGTCACTTTTGCAGATTGCGATCGTCACTGCCTGTCTCGCCTTCGCCTGGCTGCTCGATCGCCTGTCGCGTGTGCCGATCGAACTTCAGGTCCGCAAGATCAAAGGCGCGCCAAGGTTCCTGCGTATCGTTGCCGCCATTCGCCGGCGGATGGGCCTGGTGTTCTTCGTCTTGCTCCTGTGGGGCGCCAAGCTCATCGATGCGGCCGCGGGCGGGCCACGCTCCCAGATCGTCGCGATCGTCTTCGACCTTGCGCTCGCCTATCTCGTCATCGCGGTCGCCTCACGAATCGTCCGCAACCGCCTACTGTCGCGCGTGATCACCTTCGTCGCCTGGGGCTTGGCGGCGCTTTCCATTCTCGATCTCATCGGCCCGGTCGCCGAAGTGCTGGACCAGACCGCCCTGACCGTCGGGCAATCACGCATCTCGGCGCTGCTCGTCATCAAGACCATAGTGGTCCTTGCCGTCACGCTCTGGCTGGCATCGACCGCGGGAAACTTTCTGGATACCCGGGTTCAACGCAGCGAGGAACTGACGCCCACTCTAAGGGTGCTGATCGGCAAGTTCCTGAAGATCGGCCTGATCCTTCTGGCGCTGGCAGTCGCGCTCGCCTCGGCCGGCGTCGATTTGACGGCGCTGACGATTTTCTCCGGCGCAATCGGTGTCGGTCTCGGCTTCGGTCTGCAGAAGGTGGTCTCGAACTTCATCTCGGGCATCATCATCCTGACCGACCGGTCGATCAAACCGGGGGACACGATCTCGCTTGGCGATACCTTCGGTTGGATCCGGGAACTGCGCGCGCGTTTCGTCTCCGTGGTGACCCGCGACGGGCGCGAATATCTGATCCCGAACGAGGACTTCATCACCAACCAGGTGATCAACTGGTCCTTCTCCAACAACTTGGTGCGTATCGACGTCGAATTCGGCGTTTCCTATGATTCCGATCCGCACGAGGTGATACGCATTTCCAAAGAAGCGACCGCCGCGCTCGAACGGGTCGTCAATCACAAGGGTGTCGTCTGCTGGATGACCGGCTTCGGCGACTCCTCCATCGATTTCGTCGTGCGCTTCTGGATCCGCGATCCACAGGCTGGACTCACCAACGTCAAGGGCGAAGTGTTTTTGGCGCTCTGGGATGCGTTCAAGGCAAACGATATCGCTATCCCGTTCCCGCACCGCGAGATCATCATGCGCACGCCGGTCACCGTGGAGAAGTCCGGCGATGCGGGCACCGGCGACGCGGAATCGTGATGGTTTGACTGAGGCTGGCGAGGATACACGGGTCGTCGGCTTCTGATATGAGGGTGCCTCACTACCATCCATGCCAGGAGGCCGGCCCTGTTCTTCTATCTTGCCAAGCTCGGCTGGTTTCTCCTGCAGCCGCTGGTGGCCATCCTGCTCCTTGGAGCGCTCGGCTTGCTTGCCGGGCGGCTGCGCTACCGGCGAACCGCCGTGACGCTGTATTCACTCGCGGCCATCGCGCTGGCGGTCAGCAGCCTGACGCCGGCGGGCTTGGTGATGACGGCGTACCTGGAGAACCGTTTTCCGCGCCCGGAGCTTCCCGCCGAGGTTGCCGGGATCATCGTCCTCGGCGGAGCGTTCGACACGCGTGTGGCCCGAACCCGGGGCGTGCCGGAGCTCAATGAGGCCGCCGACAGGGTGACGGCAGCGCTGGCGTTGGCGCGGCGATACCCGGACGCGAAAGTGCTGTTCAGCGGCGGCGTCGCCGCCGTGTTCGAGGACGATATCCCGGAAACGGAAGCGGCCAGCGAGTTCTTTCTTTCGCTCGGCCTCGCGCCGGAGCGGCTGGTGCTCGACAGTCGGGCGCGCGATACGTTTGAAAACGCGCTGTACGCCAGACAACTCGCACAGCCGAAGCCGGACGAGACCTGGTTGCTTGTGACGTCAGCCTACCATATGCCGCGTGCCGTCGGAACGTTCCGGGTCGCGCAGTTCCCGGTGCTGCCCTATCCGGTGGACTATCGTACGCCATCGGGCACCGCGCTGTGGCGCCCGTCGAGCGCCACGACCCGAAATCTGGAGAAGGTGCATTTCGCGATACGCGAGTATCTTGGGCTGCTGGCTTATCGCCTGGCGGGGCGCACCGATGCGTTCATACCTGGCCCCAGGACCTAAGCCGAAGGCGGACGATCACGCGAATTCCTCGGGGAATCAAGCTTCGGCCGAGCGGGGTGCGGCCAGACGATAAACGCCCCGAAAATCATGCGGGTCGACGGTCTTGCCCTTGCGGCGGATATCAAGCCGGCCCGCATCGGCCAACCTGACAGCTTCGGCCCGAATCGGCTTCATCAGGCGCCGCCAGTTTTTCTCGTCGGATCCGGCGAGGGCTCGCGCCACCTCGGAGGGGCAGACGGTCTTGCCATCTTCGCGCGCCGCGACCGCCGTTTCGATCGCCTCTGTGATGGTGAGTTGGTCGGGTTGCGGAAACTGTTTCGGATCGTCGGTCAATCGATGAACGCCTTTCGGGCCGGGGAATAGAACTGGCGGTTGGCCAAGATCATGAGGACCAGGAAGGTCGTGAGAAACAGCGCATATGGGCCGAGAAACCAGCCGAGATAGGCCAGGGCGAAGAAGATCGCCCGCAGCCCGGAATTGAAATTCAGGCCGGCTTGCTGGTTGAGCCGCGCCGCACGCACGACGGCTCGTTCGGCTTCGGCGGGGTTCGCCTCTGCATCGGCATGCATCGGAATCGCGCCGATCAGGATCGAGCAATAATTGAACAGGCGATACGCCCAGCCGAACTTGAAGAACGCGTAGGCGAATATCATCACCAGCCCAAGCAGCTTGAACTCGACCAACGCCCGGTCGAGCCGACCGTAGAATGGCAGATCCGAGGCGATGACCGCGATACGCTCGGCCGAACCCAGCATGGCGAAGGTCCCGCCGATGGCAAAGATGCAGGCCGAAGCGAAAAATGCCGTACCCTGCTGCAGTCCAGCCATGATCGCGGTGTCGATCATACGCAGATCGCGCAGGAACATGACCCGCATCCAGCGTTCCCGCTGCTGGTTAATGGCGCTCGACAGGCCTCGCTCCGCGAACGGTCCTCGTTCCGTGAACCAGCTATAGCCGATCCACACGAGGAGGAAAATCACCAGCGCCGCCAGATCGATTGTGTCGATGACCATCGGCCACGCCTCTTCTCGTTCCATTCATGCCTGCGCGCCGTATCGTACGAGCATAGTGCCTAGCGCCGCTAGCGAAAGGCACCCGGGCAAGCGTTCCGTCAAGGCCGGGACAAGGCTGGCGGGTGTAAATTCACCATCCGAAAATTTTCGGGGACGGCATCTTGTGAACACGGAGGTTAACCGATATTTAACCACTGCGGATCGCCGGACGGGGGGTCGTAAGCGGTTCGCCAGCTTCATGAATCAGGATTGTGTTTCAAATGGATGACAGCGTGCGCAAGTCGTGCTGGGGCGTAACCGTCTGGACGGTTTCGATCTTCTCGGCATTACTGCTTCTCGGTTTCCTCTTCAGCGTGCCCGAGACGATCGCGATCGCGGCCAACTGACGGCGCGGCCGGAGCGAACCGGCAAGACACCTCATTCGAATGTCCGAGAGACCCGGCCCTGTGATGTCATCGCAGGGCCGTTTTATTCGCATCGGTAACGGGGCGGTCAGACGACGGAGCCCGCCTGTTGCCGCCTTTTTCGGGGACGGTGACTTCTCGTGCGCGCCTCGGCCGCAAACCTCGTCCACGCCGAATGCGATTTACCGTTCGGCAGCCTTGACGCAAGACGGGGATTGCCCCGACAAGCGTCGGTATGGCTCTGCATTTGATCAAACTGTGCGTCGGCGTCGAAAGCATCGACGAGCTGGAAACGCATGTGGAAAATCGCCTCGCCAGGGCGCGCCGCGGCGGCCTGTCAGCCGAGTATACGCACACCACACGCATGACCCCGACGCGAGTCGACGACATCATCGATGGCGGCTCGCTCTATTGGGTGATTAAGGGCCAGGTCCAGGTACGCCAGCCAATTATCGCCATCCGGCCGTTTACCGACGGGGAGGGAATCAAGCGGTGCCACATTGTGCTGCAACCGGTTCTCGTGCGCACCGTCTGGCAGCCCCGACGCGCTTTTCAGGGATGGCGTTATTTCAAGGCGGAGGACGCGCCGGCCGACATCCCCGATGCCGCATCGGGAGAGGAGCAGTTTCCGCCGGATCTTCGCCGGGAACTGATGGAGCTGGGACTTCTGTAATTTTCGCTGGCCGCCCATCGCTGCGAGCGGCGTGCGATTAGCGGAAGCGAAGCCTGACCGCCGGCGCTCCGCAAGGGCCCGCTGTCTTGATCCGGCTGTAACAGACCGGCTGCGACGCCCGCCAGGCCCGGGCGCCGTGCGACAGTAGCAGGCCGACGAGATCCTTTGCCTTCAGGCGGGAGCGCCCCTCGCGGACGTCGGAAAGACGCATCGCCGCCTGCTGCAATGGATGCAACCCTGTCGAGGGAGAGCAGCCTGGCTGATGTTCTGGCGGGACAAGCCCGAGTCTGCTTAGCTCGATCGACATGACGGAACCCTTTATACACAACACAGGGAAATCGTGGGATTGCGGCCGGTGGCGGTGCCCGCCATCCCGTTCGAGTCAGTTCGCGACCGCGTAGCAATTATAGGCATTACGTTTGAGCGCCGCGCAGGCGCTCCGAGCCTGATCCTTGGTGGCAAAACCCGCAAAGCGCGCGCGATGGAGCGTCTGGGAACCGCTTTTGACAGTCTCGGTGAATGGCACCGCCGATGATAGCGGCCCGCCCACCTTATTCTTGGCTTCGCCGAGCATCGCCATAGCCTGGTCGGCACCGGGGGTCGCGGCGATCTGCACCACCCAGGCCGAGGCTGGCGTCGATGCGGGCGCGGTGCTCGCCGTGACCGAACCGGTCGTCCTCGGGTCGAGATCCTTGCCACCGGGAATGGCTGACGGCGGAAGCGGAATACCGAAAGCTGCCGGAATGCTGCGACTGGATCCGGGGAACGGAGTCCGCCTCACCGGACGCTCCTGGACGAGGGCGGCCCGCAGAGCGTCTCGGCCGAGGAGAGGGCGGCTCCGCGGTTCCGGCAGGCGGGCGATGGCGGCCGCCGGCTCCGAACCGTAGGCAAGCGCGATGCGCTCATCGATCGACGCCGGAATGACTGGCCGGGAATCGGGAACGGGACCGCGCTTGGGTAATTCGGCCACGACGACGTTCGCAACTGCCCCCACCGCGCGCGACGCAACCAGCGGGCCGGTGTCTCGCGTGCTGGCCTTGGGGAAATAGCGATTCAGGAGTTCGACCATGTGGTCGTCGCGGGATCGCCCTGAACGCCCTCCCATCACGACTGCGACGAGGCTCTTGCCGTCACGTGCCACCGAACTGACGAGGTTGAAACCGGAGGCGTTGATATAGCCGGTCTTGATGCCGTCGGTCCCCTGGAAGCGTCCCAGGACGCGATTGTGGTTGCCCAGCCGGCGTCCGCGAAAGCTGTAGGAGCGCGTGCTGAAATATTTGTAATATTCCGGGAAATGCTCCCTGAGCGCGATGCCGAGCGTCGCCATATCCCGGGCCGTGGTTCGCTGCGCGTTGTCCGGCAGGCCGTTGGCATTGCGAAAGGTCGTCGCCCGCATGCCAATCCTGCGCGCCTTCGCCGTCATCTGCTCCGCGAAGGACGATTCCGAACCGGCAAGAAATTCCGCCAGGACGACGGCGGCGTCGTTGGCGGACTTGGTGACGAGCGCGTAGATACCTTCCTCGACCGTTAAAGTGGACCCGGACTTCAATCCGAGCTTCGAGGGCGGCCGGCCGGCCGCATAGGCCGAGACGGGCATCTGGCTCCCAAGCGAAGCCCGCCCGTTCTTCAAGGCATCGAAGGTCATGTACAGGGTCATCATCTTGGTCAGCGACGCGGGATAACGCGGCGCGTCGGCATTCTCCGAATACAGCACCTGACCATTGTTGGCGTCGATGACAAAGCCGGCATATTTCGGATTGGCGTCGGCACCGGCGGCATGGGTCAGCGAAAGACCCGCCCCCATAGCGGCGAGCACGAACATCCTGGTCAGTTTTCTGGCAGCGGTCTTGAGTCCGTCGAATTGGTTACGCACGCGGCAACTCTCTCACTCGGGCAACACGTGACGGCGTGGGGCAGCGGAAAGGAACAGGCCCTGAAGGCTGGTCGCCATTCCACCCACACAACGTCGGCTTATTGTCCACGAGCGTAATCCGGCCGACTTACCAATCGGTTTATGGTTGTCGAATTGTTCGATCGCTGCGTCGCAATCGACCGATTCGAGAGACTGCACTACCCGATGGTGCGAAGCGAATTTCGCACTGCAGCGTACTCTTGATTTTTATTGTGCATCGCAATATATTGTGACTGCCATCGGGCGCGGATCGCGATCATGCGCAACTGCCCCGCCGAACCACCAATCTCAGGGATTCGCACGATGAACGTTTACGAAGACGCCAGCAAAATCACTCAGGAAGCCATGGACAACGCGGTCAAGTCGGCGTCCGTCGTGACGAAGGGTTTCCAGCAGATCGCGGCGGAAACGTCGGATTTCACCAAGCGCGCCTACGAACAACAGGCGGAGATGCTGGAGAAGCTGTTCAAGACCAAGACCCTGGACAAGGGCATCGAGCTGCAGACCGATTACGCCAAGACCGCCTATCAGAGCTGGGTCTCCCAGGCGACGCGGATGGGCGAGATCTATGCCGACCTTGCCAAGCAGGCCTACAAGCCTTTCGAGCAGACGGCGCTGACCGCCGCGGATACGGGCAGCCGCACCGCCAAGCAGGCGGCTCAGTCGGTAGAAAAGAAGGCCGCCGCCTGATCTCGCGCATGTGAGCCGCCCGCAAGGACGGCTCCAGCCCCACCTAATAAGTCGAAAAGGTCCGGCGGTTCGCCGGGCCTTTTTTGCGTTATCCCGGTCGCGCCGATCGCCGGCGGTCGACATGAACTCGCAATGATGCTTTGCCGCGAACGCGAGCCGTCTTAAAATCCCGGCTTCGGCACATACATACGATGCGATGACGATGGTGGCTGATTTGAGCGAAGACGCATTTCCGACCCGCGGCGGTGGTTTGGCCGCCAAGGCTCAGGCCGGCCGGGAGGATAAGGAAGATACGGAGCGCGGAACGTCCGTCATCACGCGGACAAAGCCGAAAACCAGGAAGCCGAGCCTTTACAGGGTGCTGCTTCTGAACGACGATTACACTCCGATGGAGTTTGTCATTCACGTTCTGGAGCGGTTCTTTCAGAAGGATCGCGAGGCAGCCACCAGGGTCATGCTGCATGTGCACAACCACGGTGTTGGCGAATGTGGGGTCTTTACCTACGAGGTAGCGGAGACGAAGGTCACGCAGGTCATGGATTTCGCCCGCCAACATCAACATCCGCTGCAATGCGTGATGGAAAAGAACTGAGGTGAAGCTTGCCGACATTTTCGCAGAGCCTAGAGAAATCGCTGCATCAGGCGCTGACACTTGCCAACGAGCGGCGACAGGAATTCGCGACCCTGGAGCATCTGCTGCTGGCGCTCCTGGAAGACAAGGATGCGGCTGCGGTGATGCAGGGCTGCAGCGTCGACCTTGATGTCCTGCGTAGGAATCTGACGACTTACATCGACACCGAACTCGCCAATCTCGTGACCGGACATGACGAGGACTCCAAGCCCACCGCCGGGTTCCATCGGGTGATCCAGCGGGCGGTCATCCATGTGCAGTCCTCGGGTCGCGAAGAAGTGACCGGGGCGAACGTGCTCGTCGCCATTTTCGCCGAGCGCGAGAGCCATGCCGCTTATTTCCTGCAGGAGCAGGAAATGACCCGCTACGATGCGGTCAATTTCATCTCGCATGGGATTTCCAAGCGCCCCGGGGTCACCGAGAGCCGGCCCATCCGCGGCGTGGAAGAGGACCAGTCGACCGTTGGCCAGGACGAGGAAGGCAAGCGCAAGACGCCGCAGGATGCGCTGACGGCCTATTGTTCGAACCTCAACGAGAAGGCGCGCAAGGGTAAGATCGATCCGCTGATTGGCCGCGCCGAGGAAATCAACCGCACGATCCAGGTGCTGTGTCGGCGCTCCAAGAATAATCCGCTGTATGTCGGCGATCCGGGCGTCGGCAAGACGGCGATCGCCGAGGGGTTGGCGAAGCGAGTGGTCGAAGGCGACGTGCCGGACGTGCTCGCCGATGCGACGATCTTTTCCCTCGACATGGGAACGCTGCTGGCCGGAACCCGCTATCGGGGCGATTTCGAGGAGCGCCTGAAACAGGTGGTCAAGGAACTCGAGGAGTATCCGGGCGCGATCCTGTTCATCGACGAGATTCACACGGTCATCGGCGCCGGCGCGACGTCGGGCGGCGCGATGGACGCGTCGAACCTCTTGAAGCCGGCGCTGTCTTCGGGCGCGATCCGCTGCATCGGCTCGACGACCTACAAGGAGTACCGCCAGTTCTTCGAAAAGGACCGGGCGCTGGTCCGCCGCTTCCAGAAGATCGACGTCAAGGAGCCGTCGATCGACGATACGGTGTCGATCCTCAAGGGATTGAAGCCCTATTTCGAGGACTTCCACCGGGTGAAGTTCACCAATGATGCGATCAAGTCGGCGGTGGAATTGTCAGCCCGCTATATCAACGACCGCAAGCTGCCGGACAAGGCGATCGACGTGATCGATGAAACCGGGGCTTCGCAGATGCTGTTGCCCGAATCCCGGCGCAAGAAGCAGATCGGGGTGAAGGAGATAGAGGCGACTGTCGCGACCATGGCGCGCATCCCGCCGAAGGCCGTCTCCAAGGACGACGAGGTCGTTCTGGCTCATCTCGATGCGCAGCTGAAACGGGTGGTCTACGGCCAGGACGCGGCGATCGACGGTTTGGCCTCGGCGATCAAGCTGGCCCGGGCCGGACTGCGCGAGCCGGACAAGCCGATCGGCTCCTATTTGTTCTCGGGTCCGACCGGCGTCGGCAAGACCGAGGTCGCTCGCCAACTGGCGTCGGCGCTTGGTGTGGAACTGCTGCGCTTCGACATGTCGGAATACATGGAACGCCACACGGTCTCGCGGCTGATCGGCGCACCTCCGGGATATGTCGGCTTCGACCAGGGCGGGCTGCTCACCGATGGCGTCGATCAGCATCCCCATTGCGTGCTGCTTCTGGATGAAATCGAGAAGGCCCATCCGGACCTCTTCAATATCCTTCTGCAGGTGATGGACCACGGCAAGCTGACCGATCACAACGGCAAGCAGATCGATTTCCGCAATGTGATTCTGATCATGACGACCAATGCCGGGGCATCGGAGATGGCCAAGGCCAACATCGGCTTCGGACATTCGAGGCGGACCGGAGCGGACGAGGAGGCGATCAATCGTTTGTTCACGCCCGAGTTCCGCAACCGGCTCGATGCCATCATACCGTTCGGCGCACTGCCGACCCCGGTGATTCATCAGGTGGTCGAGAAGTTCGTCATGCAGCTTGAGGCTCAGCTCTCCGAGCGCGGTGTGACCTTCGATCTGGCGCCGGAAGCCGTCGCTTGGTTGGCCAACAAGGGCTATGACGAGAATATGGGCGCGCGTCCGCTCAGCCGGGTCATTCAGGAGCACATCAAGAAGCCGCTGGCGGATGAGGTGCTGTTCGGCAAGCTCAAGCATGGTGGGACGGTCAAGGTCACCGTCGTCGAGGCGGAGGATGGTGAAAAGCAGCTGAAGCTGGAGGCGATCGCCGACGTGGTTCCGCCCAAACCGAAGCGTTCGTCCAAGGCGAAGAAGCGGGTGAAGGTCGCGGCCGACGGACCGGACTTCGACGACGCTCCGTCCGAGGATGACGACGATGCGGCCGGCGGGGGCGACGCCGACGGCGAGCTTGCAACGGTGGTGGCGTCGCGCCCCGGCAAACGCCCCGGCACCGTGCCGAAGGTCCCACGCAAATCCTCCTGATCCGCAAATCCAAAAGGGGTCGCTCCATCGGCGACCCCTTTTTCGTGCACATCCTTCCAGAGACCTGAACGATGCATGGTGAGACAGCCGCACGAGATCGCTCCTCCCTGTTCTGGGCCCTCCAGGGCATCAGGGGAATCACCAGCCCGCCGGCGCTGATCCTCACCACCGCCTTTGTCGGCTTCGCGGCACTCTGCCGCGATGCCGGCCTGACCTGGGTTGAAGCCTCGTTCATGACCGCCACGGTCTGGGCGTTGCCGGCGAAAATCGTTCTGGTCGGGGCCATCACCGCCGGTGCCTCGCTTCCGGCGACCGCTTTGGCGGTCGCACTGTCGTCGTTGCGGATGATGCCGATGGTCGTCGCGCTGATGCCGGTGATCAAAGGACCGAAGACCCGAACCGGGACGCTACTCTTCCTGTCGCATTTCGTCGCGATAACCGGCTGGATCTTCGCAATGGAGCGGATCGAGACCGTGCCGCGCGACAAACGCACCGTGTTCTTCGGCGCCTTCGCCGTAACCCTGACGACGATCAACACCGTCCTCGTCGCCCTTGTTTTTAATTTGATGGGCCAATTGCCGGCCCTGGCGACAGGCGCGCTGGCGTTTCTGACGCCGGTCTATTTCCTGACGTCGCTCTTCGGAACGGCTCGCGAAGCATCCGGCCGTATTGCGCTGTTCACGGGAATGGCGGCTCTGCCGCCGGCCCATTGGTTCATACCCGGCTTCGAACTCCTGGTCGCCGGAATTGCCGGCGGGACGGTCGCCTATATGGCCGGCCGGATCATCGAAGGGCGGCGGCTCGCGTGATGGGCGATTTGAGCTTCACCGCGATCGCCGAGCCCTGGTGGCCCTTCGTCTTCATCCTTTTGGCGGGATGGCTGCCCACCGACATATGGCGCTATCTCGGCGTTCTGTCGGCCGGCCGCATCGACGAGCACTCGCCCTTCGCGGCCTTTGCACGGACGATCGCGACATCGCTGGTGGCGGCGGTAATCGCGCAGCTGGTACTGTTTCCCACCGGTTCGCTCGCCGCGATCGCCCCGCTCATCCGGGTCGGAGCTCTTGCGGCGGGCTTCGCGGCTTACCTGCTGTCGGGCCGGCGGGTGCTGGTCGCCATTCTCATCGCCGAGGCGATTCTCATCGGCGGCGCCGTCATGACCTGAGCACAATCTGCGGGCCAGGTTGCGGACAATCAGCCGAGGGCGGCGCGAATGCGGTCGGCCTGCTCGGAGAGGACAGCCTGGTCGAGCATGCCGCCGGCATGACGTTTCAACGGCACCCCGTCATAGATCGGCACCACATGGAAGTGCAGGTGAAAGACGGTCTGCCCCGCCGGCGTCTCGTTGAACTGCGTGATCCGCACGCCATCGGCCTCGAAGGCTTTCTTCACCGCGCGGGCGAGCTTCGCCACAACCGGCATGACCTTCGCCAAGGTCTCGTCCGTGGCATCGAGGAGATTGCGTGAGGGTGTCTTCGGAATGACCAGGCAATGCCCCTTCGACTCCGGCATCACATCCATGATCGCGATAGCCGCCTCGTTCTCGTAGAGAATCTGGCTCGGGAGTTCGCCGCGAAGGATTTTCGCAAAGATGTTGCCGGCGTCATAGGTGTCCATGAAAATCCTTCCCCCTCTGTGCTCCCCCGACGCACGGGGATCGCTTCCACAGATGCGGCACCGCGCGGCTTTTGTCGACTGTGCCGCTCGCCGCGCATCAGGACGCATCTTTCTTGTAAGGCGTATGGCCGCCCAGAATCTCGCCGACACGCGCGACCTCGGTGCGTTCATGATCGAGATAGTCATCGATCGCGCGGCGCAGGCCCGGATGGGCGATCCAATGGGCCGAATGCGTTGTCACCGGCTCGTAGCCGCGGGCCAGCTTGTGCTCCCCTTGGGCACCTGCCTCGACGACCGCCAGCCCATGTGCGACCGCATAGTCGATCGCCTGATGGTAGCAGACCTCGAAATGCAGATAGGGGTGGTCTTCCACGCACCCCCAATTACGGCCGTAGATCGTATCGGGGCCGAGGAAATTCAGTCCGCCGGCGATGTAGCGGCCGTTGCGCTTGGCCATCACCAGCAAGATCTGCGCGCCCATCCGCTCGCCGACGAGGCTGAAGAATTCGCGATTGAGATAGGGACGACCCCATTTGCGGCTGCCGGTGTCCATGTAGAACTCGTAAAAGGCGTCCCATACGGCCTCGGTGAGGTCGCGCCCGGTCAGCCATTCGATCGAGATGTCGTTGACGAGCGCCTGTGCCCGCTCTTTGCGCAGGGCTTTGCGCTTGCGCGAGGCGAGGGTGCCGAGAAAGGCTTCGTAGCTGTCATAGCCCCGATTGTGAAAATGAAACTGTTGGTCGGTGCGGTGCAGCCAGTCCGCGTCTTCAAACGCAGCCCGATCGGCCGGCCGCAGGAAGGTCGCATGAACCGACGACACGCCGGTCCTGGCGGCGTAGCTCTTGGCTCCCTCGGCAAGCGCCATGCGGCGGGTTGCCGCACCAGCGCCGCCTCCGACCAGAAGACGTGGGCCGCTCGCGGGGGTGAAAGGCACCGCCATCTGCAGCTTCGGATAATAGCGACCGCCGGCCCGCTGGAACGCGTCGGCCCAGCCGTGATCGAAGACATACTCGCCTTGACTATGCGACTTCAGATAGGCGGGCGCGGCCGCGATGGGCTTCCCGCCTGGGCCTTCAAGAACCAGATGCTGAGGCAGCCATCCAGCCGGTTGGCTAACGCTGCCGCTGTCTTCCAGTGAACTAAGAAAGGCGTGGGAAACGAAAGGGTTGATGGTGGTTTTTTGTGTGTTGGCGGAAGTCGAATCGACCGCAACTGCCGCCAACTCGTCCCATCGCTCGGCCGCGACCGCGCCGATCGTATCGACGATCCTGATCGTGAATATGTCGTCGCCCTCGACTGGAGCGCCCTGCGGCTTTTCCATCATGGCGGAGAGTTATGTCGCCGGTGGCGCGACGCAAGCCTTCAGGACTCAGGTGTAAAGCCCTCAAAGGTCATCTGGTCGCAATAATCGCGGCTGCGGCGAACGTCTTCAGCCGTGCGGACCGTCCAGGAGATCACCGGCGCGCAGTGCTCGCGCCGAACCCAATCGACGAAGGCGTTCGGCAGATGGTGGACGTTGTAGGAGCAGAAGTCGCAGCCGCCCGCATAGATTTGCCGATGCGCCGCCAGAACCTCGGGCCGGGTTCCCTCGGCCGTGAGGCCGATCGGGCGGTTTGGGCGCGCTTCGAGCATTTGGCCGATGAGCCACGAATCGAACGACATCAGCGCGAGCTGGCCGGCGTAGGCTTCGACGATCGGGCCGAGGCGATCGAAATAGCCTTCGTCGCGAGCCGGATCGAGCCCTTTCAACTCCATGATCACGGGAACGCGACCATCGACCATCTCGAGAAACGCCGAGACTGTCGGAATGCTGACCCCGGTGACGGCGAGGTCGAGTTCATGGATCGCAACGTCGCGGGTCGCGCGAAACGCGCCTTCGCGGCCGGTGAGCCGGTCGAGCGCGGCGTCGTGGAAAATATAAGGCGTGCCGTCAGCGGAGAGCTGGACATCGCATTCGATCGCCCAGCCCGACGCGATCGCCGCCTGTGCCGCCGGAATTGAATTCTCGGCGACGGCTTGATTGCCGTCATGCAATCCCCGGTGGGCGATCGGCCGCTCGACCAGCCAGCCGAGCGGACCGCTATAGCGGGCGATCATGTCAATCGATCTCGAAAAGCGCTTCGATTTCGACCGCTGCGTCCAGGGGCAGCGCCGGGACACCAACCGCCGAGCGCGAATGGCGGCCCTTGTCGCCGAGGATCTCGACCAGGAAATCCGACGCGCCGTTGGCGACCTTGTGCTGTTCGGTGAAGCTGGCGTCGCTCGCCACGAACACGGTGAGTTTGAGGAGGCGGTTCACCCGGCGCCAGTCGCCGCCGAGCGCGGCATTGGCCTGCGCGAGAATGTTGATCGCGCACAGGCGCGCCGCCGCCTGACCCTCTTCCAGCGAGACGCCGGCGCCGAGCTTGCCGACGACGGCTAGCTTGCCATCCTCGATCGGAAGCTGGCCCGATGTCTGCAGCAGCCGGCCGTGTACGACGAAGGGAACGTAGTTTGCCGCGGGGGCCGCCGCCTCCGGCAGAGTCACACTCGCGGCGCGCAGACGGGTCTCGATCGAATCGGCCATGATATTGTCTTCCTTCGTCTTCAGGGATAGGAGCGCCGGATGGGTTTATCGCCCATCACGGCCCACGGAATAGGGTGCTATGAAATTCCGATCGATCGGTAGCCCATCCGTCGATCCAGCGAAAGATCGTCCCGTCATGCGAGCGACAACCCTTCCGCTTTTGATCAGTATCGTTGGGGTGTTTTCCGCCGTTGCCTCGGCGCAGGAACTGGTGCCGCACCGGGCCTCCTACGACCTGTCGATGCGTGAGGGGGATAGCGACCTGGTCGACGCGCAGGGCCGGATCGCGATCGAGATGCGCCGGAAGACCTGCGACACCTACGACCTCGACTATCGCTTCGTCGCGCGCTTCCAGCAGGAGCAGGAACTGATCGTCACCGATCAGCAGACGCGCTCCACCGAAAGCGCCGACGGCGAGCGTTTCGACTTCGAGACCAAGACCTTCATCGACGCCAGTCCGGAAAATGCGGTGATTGGCACCGCGTCGACGCGAGGCGACGTGACGCGGGTCGCCCTGACAGCCCCCAAGGTCCGGACCGTCGAGGTACCAAAATCCCTGTTTCCGATGCAGCATACGATTGCGCTGATCGGGCAGGCGAAGGCCGGCGCGCGGATCGTCGAGACACGGCTCTATGATGGCGACGAGGAGGTCGAGAAGCTCTTGACGAGTACCGCGGTGATCGCGCCGGCTTCGGAGTCTGGCACGGGGCGCGACGGGAAGGTGGCCGAGGTGACGCCAAGCGACGGGCGCGCGTCTCTATCTGACCAGCTTACCGGTCTCGCCGCCTGGCGTATCAGCGAATCCTTTTACAATTCCGACAGCGACCCGGACGGTCTGCCGATTTTCGAAACGGCCTATACGCTCTACGAGAACGGCGTCTCCGATGATTTGGTGCTGACCTTCGACGGCTATACCTTGGCCGGCGGCCTCGCGAGCCTCGATCTTTTTCAAATGCCCGACTGCCCCTGAACCGACGGTGAGGAGCATCGCAGCGCTGTCATGGGCAGTGGCCGGATGCGCACTTGGCTTGCCTCGTTGCGACTTTTGGTGTATCGGCGCGTCCATTCCACACACGGAAGTCGGGTTTCGACGGTCGAGTTCTGCTCGAACGACGCAATCCACCGGTGGCGGCATCCGGCCGCTTCTTTCCGTGGAGGCTCAACCGGTAAAGGAAACGTACCATGGCATTGCCAGACTATTCCATGCGCCAGCTTCTCGAAGCGGGCGTCCATTTCGGCCACCAGACTCACCGCTGGAACCCGAAAATGGCGCCCTATATCTTCGGCGCGCGCAACAATATCCACATTCTCGATCTCGCGCAGACGGTGCCGCTTCTGCACCGCGCTCTGCAGGCGGTCTCTGACACGGTCGCTCGTGGCGGCCGCGTGCTCTTCGTTGGCACCAAGCGCCAGGCGTCGGACATCATCGCGGACGCGGCGCAGCGTTCGGCCCAGTACTACGTCAACGCCCGCTGGCTCGGCGGCATGCTGACCAACTGGAACACCATCTCCAAGTCGATCCAGCGCCTGCGCAAGCTCGACGAGATGCTCTCTGGCGAGGCCCAGGGCTTCACCAAGAAGGAGCGTCTGACGCTGCAGCGCGAGCGCGACAAGCTCGACCGGGCGCTCGGCGGTATCCGTGACATGGGTGGCGTCCCGGATATGATCTTCATCATCGACACCAACAAGGAGTCGATCGCGATCGAGGAGGCCAAGCGGCTGCATATCCCGATCGTCGCGGTAGTGGATTCGAACTGCAATCCAGCATCGATCGATTACCCGATCCCGGGCAATGACGACGCCGCTCGCGCGATCACTCTCTACTGCGACCTCATCGCCCGGTCGGCGGTGGACGGCATTGCCCGCCAGCAGGGCGATTCCGGCGTCGACATCGGTGCGCTCGAAGAAGCGCCTGTCGAAGAGGTGATTGAAGACGAGACGGTCGCCGCCCCGGCGAGCGAAGAGGCCGCTCCCGCAAGCGAAGAAGCGGCTCCGGCAGCCGCTGAAGAGCCGGTCGCTGCCGAGCAGGTTGACGCCCCCGGCGACGAGAAGACCGAGGCGGCTAGCGCCTGAGCAAATGTCGAAGAGCAAGGGTTCCGGCGTGGTTGACGCCGGGACACTGCCTCGAGCGTTGCATGAGCAAACGGATGCATGGTCCTGTTTGAAAGTCTCAATCGATTTTCAGGAGGCATGCCGAGATCATACCGAATTCGGACCGCACGGGTTCAACGCCGGCACCGTGATCGCATCGAATGAGTGAGCGGAGGCGGCGGAGAACCAGCTCCCGTTTTTCTTTGCCCGGCTCTCGCGGCCGCGACTCGACCCACCAAGGTGCCGTAACCGAGGCGCCACATGTCCGGCGCACCCGTTCCCATCGAGCCGGTGCGCCCAATTATTTCTGAAGAGGCAAACATGGCAATCACCGCTTCAATGGTCAAAGAGCTGCGCGACCTGACCGGCGCCGGCATGATGGACTGCAAGACCGCTCTGGCCGAGAACGACGGCAACATGGAAGCGGCGGTCGACTGGCTGCGCACCAAGGGCATCGCCAAGGCGGACAAGAAGTCTGGCCGCACCGCCGCCGAAGGGCTGGTCGGGGTCGCGGCTGAGGGTTCCAAGGCCGTCGTCGTCGAGGTCAACTCGGAAACCGATTTCGTCGCCCGCAACGACGCCTTCCAGTCGATCGTGCGCGATATCACCAATGTCGCCCTGACGACCGATGGCTCTGTCGAGGCAGTCGGTGCGGCGGCCTATCCGGGTTCGTCCAAGAGCGTGAACGACACGATCAAGGATGCCATCGGCACGATCGGCGAGAACATGGCCCTGCGCCGTTCGACGATGCTGAGCGTCGGCGAAGGCGTCGTGGCGACCTACATTCACAATCAGGTAGTCGACGGACTCGGCAAGCTTGGCGTTCTCGTGGCGATCGAATCGGCCGGCGACAAGGCGGCGCTGAATCAGTTCGGCCGTCAGGTCGCCATGCATGTCGCCGCGACCAATCCGCTGGCGCTGTCCGCTGAAGAGATCGACGCGGCCACTGTCGATCGGGAGCGGGCGATCTTCGTCGAGCAGGCGCGGCAGTCGGGCAAGCCGGAGAACATCATCGAGAAGATGGTGGAAGGACGCCTGCGCAAATTCTACGAGGAGGTCGTGCTTCTCAAGCAGGCTTTCGTCATCAACCCGGATCTGACCGTCGAGAAGGCGCTGGCCGAGGCGGAAGCCGGTTTCGGGGCTCCTGCCAAGATCGTCGCCTTTGAGCGATTTGCGCTCGGCGAAGGGGTCGAGAAGGAAGAGACCGACTTCGCTGCTGAAGTCGCCGCGGTCGCCGGCAAAAAGTAAGTATCAGCCCGGCATTCCGTCTTCGGAATAGGCCGGAGCTCAGACGGGAAGGGGGCGGCCGCATGTGAAGCGGCCGCCCCCTTCCCAGACCATCAAGAAGATCGCGATGGCGCTCGCCGCAAAGCCAGCTTCACGCCGGAATTGCGCCAACACGCCCAACCGGCGCCGCCTCACGAACCCGTTCAGACCAACTTCGCCGCTCGAAGCAAAAACTCCGCCGAAAATCGGCGGGGTCTGTCAGCACTCTGACGGGCCTCGATAAGGCCCCTTTTTCGTGGCTCTCGTCTGGTTTAAACCGGAGCTGACTTCCAAAGGCGAGTCGGCGGGGAACGACAGGCGGGTTATGCGGTCGCAACAGGTCTTATGGGTCGCTTTGATCGCGACCTTTCTAGCAGCCTCGCCAACTCTGGGGGCTGATCACGGCTGGAGCGTGGGCGGCTGGATTGACGGATTGCTCGGTGAGCAGGCGCCGGACCGTGCCGGTAACAGCTTGAACGTCCCGCCGTCCTCGCCCGAGCAAGGGCGACGGGCTTCCGAACCCGGTCAGGAACGCGTCCCCGCCTCCCACACTGCCGCGGCCACGACCGTGCCTGCAAGCCGGGCGGAAATCGATCTCTCCTTCGCGCCGCTCGTCAAGGAAACGGCGCCCGCCGTCGTCAATGTCTATGCCGCGCGCGTGGTCCCGACACGGCAATCACCCTTCGCGAACGATCCCTTCTTCGGCCAGTTTTTTGGCCGACGATTCGATGACCGGCCACGCATGGAGTCGGCGCTCGGTTCGGGTGTGATCATTGATTCATCTGGCCTCGTCGTTACCAACAACCATGTCGTCGAGAACGCCGACGAGGTGAAGATTGCCTTTAGCGACGGTCGCGAATTCGAAACGAAGGTTCTTCTCAAGGACAAGAAGGTCGATCTGGCGATCCTTGCGATCGACGGAGCCGGGCCGTTCCCCTCACTTCCGATCGCTGACTCGGACGAATTGGAGATCGGCGATCTCGTCTTGGCGATCGGCAATCCGTTCGGCATCGGCCAGACTGTCACCACCGGTATCGTCTCGGCGCTGGCGCGCAACCATATCGGCGTCAACGATTTCGGCTTCTTCATCCAGACGGACGCGGCGATCAATCCCGGCAATTCCGGTGGCGCCCTGATCGACATGAAGGGGCGGCTGGTGGGCGTGAATACGGCGATCTTTTCGCGTTCCGGCGGCTCCAACGGCATCGGCTTCGCGATTCCCTCCAACATGGTGGCGAGTTTCCAGCGCGCCGCCAAGGCGGGCGGGCGGTTCGAGCGTCCCTATGTTGGCGCAACCTTCGCCTCGGTCACGCCCGATATCGCCGATGCGCTCGGTCTTCCCCGGCCGACCGGCGCACTAGTGCAGGCGGTAATGACCGATAGCCCGGCCGCAGAGGCCGGCATCACGGTCGGTGACGTCATCTTGTCTGTCGACGGCTTTGCGATCAACAATCCCGACGCCCTCGGCTACCGGCTGGCGACGGCAGGCGTCGGGCGCACGGCAAAGGTGAGCGTTTTGCGTGGCGAGGATCGGGAAACCCTCGACCTCCCGCTGCAAGCGGCGCCGGAAAATCCGCCGCGCGACGAGCGAAGCCTATCCGGTAACAACCCGTTCTCCGGCGCGACCGTGCTGAACCTGTCGCCGCGCGTCGCCGAGGAGCGGGGGCTGCCAGCTGACAAGACCGGGGTCGTCGTGGTAGCCGTCGAACGCGGATCACTGGCGCAGCGCTTCGGCTTGCGGCCTAACGATATTCTTCTGACCATCAACGGCGATCTCATTTCCTCGACGAAGTCGTTGCAGGAAATGCTGAAACGGCGTTCTCGCGGCTGGCAATTCGAGATCGAGCGTGAGGGTCGTCGCATGACCCAAATGGTGCGCTGACTTGGCTGATCTGTTTGGCGGCGGCGATCCGGACCCGTCGACGCGCACAGGGAAGGGCGGGCAGACGCCGGTCGACGATCCCTCGCGGCCGCTGGCCGACAGGCTGCGACCGCGCACTCTCGCCGAGGTTGTCGGTCAGGAGCATCTGACCGGGGAGGGTGGCGCGCTGTCGCGCATGCTCGCAACAGACAGCCTTGGCTCCATGATCTTCTGGGGGCCACCCGGCACCGGCAAAACCACCGTCGCGCGGCTTCTCGCCAATGAAGTCGATTATACTTTCGAGCAGATTTCAGCGATTTTTTCCGGCGTCGCGGAGCTCAAGAAGGTTTTCGAGGCGGCGCGCCTGCGCCGGTCCAACGGCAGGCGGACGCTGCTGTTCGTCGACGAGATCCATCGCTTCAATCGGGCCCAGCAGGATTCGTTTCTGCCGGTGATGGAGGACGGCACGGTCGTCCTCGTCGGCGCCACGACGGAAAACCCGTCCTTCGAACTCAATGCCGCGCTTTTGTCACGGGCCCGCGTTCTGACCTTTCGCTCGCACGGGCCGGAGAGTCTTTCCAAGCTGCTCCTGCGGGCCGAGGCGGCCGGAGGCCGGCCCTTGCCGCTCGACGAGGAGGCGCGGGCGGTGCTGCTGCGGATGGCGGATGGCGATGGCCGGGCAATCCTGACATTGGCAGAGGAGATCTGGCGTGCCGGGCGAACGGGCGAGGTCTTCGACGCGGCCAGCTTGCAGGACATCGTTCAACGTCGGGCGCCGGTCTACGACAAAGGCCAGGACGGTCACTACAACCTGATCTCGGCTCTGCATAAATCGGTGCGTGGATCGGACCCGGACGCGGCGCTCTACTGGCTTTGCCGAATGCTCGATGCCGGCGAGGACCCGCTCTATCTTGGGCGGCGGCTGGTGCGGATGGCGGCTGAAGATATCGGGCTGGCCGATCCGCGGGCGCTTAGTATCGCGCTCGCAGCCAAGGACGCCTACGACTATCTCGGCTCGCCGGAGGGCGAATTGGCGCTGGCCGAAGCGACCGTCTATCTGGCGGCGGCGCCGAAATCCAACGCCGTCTATGTCGCCTACAAGACGGCGATGCGCGCCGCCAAGGAACACGGTTCGCTGCTGCCGCCCAAGCATATTCTCAACGCCCCGACGACGCTGATGCGCTCGGAGGGCTACGGCGCCGGCTATGCCTACGATCACGACGCGCCGGACGCGTTTTCCGGGCAGAGCTATTTCCCCGAAGACATGGAACGGCCGGTTTTCTACCGTCCGACGGAGCGGGGCGCGGAAGTGTCGATCGGCGAACGTCTTCGATATTGGGCGGAGCTGCGGGGAAAACGGGGCACGCGGGACTAACACTTCGGCCGAATTCGGTGGGATTCTGCCCTGATCGTGGCTTTGTCGGGTGCCCACAGGCCACGTTTTGTGGCAGACTGGTTGCGAGTCCCATTCGTAAGGACCGCTGTTTTTCTTTACGATCCAATTGCAGTACTGATTTGAAAGTGAGGTTTCGATGTCGCTCGAACCTGGCCAGTTGGCCGAACATTCCGTCACCGACTATGAGGTCGGGCAGGATAATCTGCGGAAATACGGTTTGGATATCCACAATCCGGTGTTTCCGGTTTCCGCCGGACTGATCATCGCCTTCGTCGCTTTCACGCTGCTGTTTCCGACCGTCGCCGACGATTTCTTCGGCTGGCTGCGTCCTGCCCTGACCGCGAATTTCGACTGGGTCTTCCTCATCGCGGGCAACATTTTCGTACTGTTCTGCCTGTTTCTCATCGTCTCGCCCTACGGCTCGATCCGGCTGGGCGGCAAGGATGCCAAACCGGAATATGGCTATTTCGGCTGGTTCGCGATGCTGTTCGCGGCCGGCATGGGCATCGGCCTGATGTTCTACGGCGTCTCGGAACCGATCTCGCATTTCTCCACCTCGCTCGCAGGTGATTCCTGGGCCCCGCTTGGTGGCGCTGTCGGCGATACCGAGGCCGCCCGCCGGCTCGGCATGGCCGCGACGATCTATCACTGGGGGCTCCACCCCTGGGCGATCTACGCTGTGGTCGCCCTGGCGCTGGCTTTCTTCAGCTATAATTGGGGCCTGCCGCTTACCATGCGTTCGGCGTTCTACCCCGTTCTTGGCGAGCGGGTCTGGGGCTGGCCGGGCCATCTCATCGATACGCTGGCGGTGTTCGCGACCCTGTTCGGCCTGGCGACCTCGCTTGGCTTCGGCGCGGAACAGGCAGTTGCCGGCCTGAACTATCTCTTCGGCGTTCCCGCGACGACGCTCAGCAAGATCGTGCTGATCGTACTGATTACCTGCGTCGCACTGGCTTCCGTCGTTGCCGGCCTTGATGCCGGAGTGAAACGGCTGTCCGAGATCAATATGGGTCTCGCGCTGCTCTTGCTGGGGTTCATCTTCCTGGTCGGGCCGACCATGGATATCGTTCGTGGCATCTTAGGCAATTCGGTTGCCTATCTGCGCGAGGTCATCCCGCTCTCCAATCCGTTCGGCCGCGTCGACGACAACTTCAGACAGGGCTGGACGAGCTTCTATTGGGCTTGGTGGATGAGCTGGTCGCCCTTCGTCGGCATGTTCATCGCGCGGGTCTCGCGCGGCCGCACCATTCGGGAGTTCTTGACCTGCGTCCTGATCATCCCGACCGTCGTTTCGATCATCTGGATGACGGTGTTCGGCGGGACGGCCCTGACCGAGACGATCGACGGCTTCGCCGGCATCGTCGACGCGGCGCTCGAAGTGAAACTCTTCGTTATGCTCGGCCAATTGCCGCTGACGTCGATCTCATCCTTTTTGGGCATCGTCCTGGTGATCGTGTTCTTCGTCACCTCGTCCGACTCCGGCTCGCTGGTCATCGATACGATCACGGCCGGCGGCAAGATCGACGCACCGGTGCCGCAACGGATATTCTGGGCGACCTTCGAAGGCCTGGTGGCGATCGCGCTGCTGGTCGGCGGCGGGCTCGCTGCGCTTCAGGGTGCGGCGATCGCGACGGGCTTTCCGTTCGCGTTCCTGCTCCTGGCGCTGTGCTGGTCGACCATGCGCGGGCTCCATGCCGAACGGCGGCAGCCGTTCCTGGAACAGGCGAAGGCCGAGGCGAACGCCGCGGAGTAGCGGTTCCGTCACGGTTCGCGGCGGCGCCGACAATCTAAGCTCGGCGCCGCCGCCGCGTGGCTAGCCTCACTTCGATGGGGCGGCTATAGAGGCGGCATGTATCACCTCATCCTCGTTGCCGCGGGCGGCGCGATCGGTGCGAGCCTTCGACACTTGTCGAACCTTGCGGCGCTTCGTTTTCTCAGTCCGAATATTCCGTTTGGTACTGCCTTCGTGAACGTCTCCGGATCATTCCTGATGGGTATCGTGATGGAGATCGTTGCGCGCCGCTTCGGTGCGTCGAATGAATTGCGGCTGTTCCTCGCCGTCGGGCTGCTGGGCGGGTTCACCACCTTCTCGTCCTTTTCGCTCGATGCGGTGGCGCTCTATGAGCGCGGGGCGTTCGGTTTGGCGGCGTTTTACGTCATCGGTTCCGTCGTCGCCGGAATCGCGGCGCTGTTTGCCGGATTCGCCGCGGGACGGGGGCTAGTCTGATGGCGGCTGAGGCAAGCCAAGCAAAGGAAAAGACAATGGCGTCTGTCGAACAGCGACGGATCGAGGAGGACGAGGCCGGCTTGCGTCTCGACCGCTGGTTTAAGCTGCACTATCCGGGCCTCGGCTTCGGCCATCTGCAGAAGTTGCTGCGCTCGGGTCAGGTGCGGGTCGACGGCGGCCGCGCCAAGTCGGACACGCGCGTTCTCGCGGGGCAGATGGTCCGCGTGCCGCCGATGGGAACCGACTCGGCACGGGGGAAGGTCGGCCCGCTGACCCGCAACACGATCCGCGACCAGCACGATGGCGACGTGTTGGCGCAGATGCTGATCTACGAGGACGCCAAGGTCTATGTCTTCAACAAGCCGGCCGGCCTTGCCGTTCAGGGTGGCTCGGGCGTCTCCCGGCATGTCGACAAGATGCTGGAGGCTTGGCGCAGCCGTAAGGGCGAGAAGCCCCGCCTCGTCCACCGCCTCGACCGCGACACGTCCGGTGTCCTCGTCGTTGCCCGCACGCGCGGCGCTGCGACAGCGCTGACCAAGGCGTTTCGCGAGCGCGACACCAAAAAGGTCTATTGGGCGGTCGTCAAAGGCGTCCCGACACCGCGGGACGGGCGCATCTCGACCTTCCTTGTCAAAGAGCAGACGGAGGACGGCGACCGAATGCGCATCGCCAAACACGGCGAGGAGGGGGCCGACCACGCACTGACCCATTACCGGGTGATCGAAAATCTCGCCCAGAACTTCGCCTGGGTCGAGTTCGAGCCCTATACGGGGCGGACCCATCAGCTGCGCGTCCACGCTCTCCATATCGGGCATCCGATCCTCGGCGATCCGAAATATTTCGAGCACGACACCAATTGGGAGTTTCCCGGCGGCGTCCAGAAGCGGCTGCATCTGCATGCGCGTCGCATTGTCATTCCGCATCCGGACGGCGGTGTCGTCGATCAGATCGCGCCGCTGCCGCCGCATATGGTGCAGACCTTCAATCTCTTCGGTTTCGACGAAGGCGCGTTGGGCGACTGATGCGCGCGGTTCTGTTCGATTGTGACGGCACCATCGCCGATAGCTGCGGCCTGATCTGCGACATCATGCGGCGGGTCTTTGCCGAGCACGGATTACCCGGGCCGGAGGATGCCGAGACGCGCGGCATCATCGGCCTGTCGCTGGACGTCGCGATCGGCCGCCTGCATCCCACCGCCGAGCCGCCATTGCTCGCCGCGATGGTCGAGGGCTACCGCCGGACTTTTCGCGCATCGCGGGCGGACGAGCGGTTTCGCGAGACACTGTTCCCGGGCATGAAGGCGCTGATCGATCGACTTTCGGCCCGCGAGGACGTGCTGCTCGCCATGGTGACTGGCAAGTCGCGTAGCGGCGTGGCGGCGATCTGCGAGACGCATGACATGGAGTTCCATGCCGTGCGCACGGCCGACGATTGTCCATCCAAGCCGCATCCGGCCATGGTGGAGGAGTGCTGCGCCGAATTCGGGCTGGACCCGCGCCATGCGCTCGTCGTCGGTGATTCCGTCTTCGATATCGAAATGGCGCGAACGGCCGGTGCGTCGGCTCTGGGCGTTGCCTGGGGCACACACGAAGCCGCCCCGCTTCTCGCCTCCGGCGCCTACGCCGTTGCCGAGACGGTCGACGAACTCGGGGCGTTCATTGACGCTTGGCTGCTCGATGCCCCGGTCCTGGCGGAGCGCGGCCAACGCGTGGCGGTCGACTGATGCCGCGACGGCTCCGGCACTCGCCATGACGACAGGAGAGACGGGATGACCACCAGCACGGGTCGATCGGGACTGCCCAAACGGTTCTATGAGACCGTTTCGCTGGCCGAAGGCGCCGGCGGGTTCTCTGTTCTTTTGGACGGCCGCCCGGTCAAGACGCCGGGTCGCCGTCCGCTCGCCGTGCCGCTTCCCACCGCGGCGGAGATCATCGCGGCCGAATGGGAGGCGCAGCGCGAGCGCATCGATCCGGCGAGCATGCCGATGACGCGGCTGGTCAATACCGTGATCGAGGCGATCGCCGACGACCCGGTTCCGGTGCGCGACGATATCGGCCGCTATGTCGAGACCGATCTCTTGTTCTATCGAGCCGGTTCGCCGGAACGACTCGTGCAGCGCCAGCGCGAGGGCTGGGACCCAGTTCTCGATTGGGCGAAGGACAATTTCGGTGGCCGCTTCATCCTCGCCGAGGGCGTCATGCATGTCGCGCAGCCGCCGGCATCGCTGGAGGCGTTTCGTGGCCGGCTGGCGAAGGTCGACGATCCATTTCGCATCGCCGCGATGCATCAGGCGACGACGCTGACCGGCTCGGCGCTGCTGGCGCTCGCCGTCGCCGAAGGGCGGCTGTCGGCCGAGGAAGCGTGGTCGCTGGGGCATCTGGACGAGGACTGGAACATCGAACAATGGGGCGCCGACGAAGAGGCCGCGGCCCGGCGCGGCCAGCGCTGGGAGGAGATGCGCGTGGCGGCGGTTTTCCTGGGGCGCCCGTAGCGCAAAAGCGCCTCTCGCTCGCGCAAAGCTCGGCCTATTCGACTTACCGCCGATTGCCGCCGCCGTTCGATGCATTTATCGGGGTATGATGAAGCCGTGAAGCAAGCGCATCGGCCAACATCGGAGTCGAGCGGGCAGGGGGAGGGAACGATGCACGAGATGCTGGCCGAACTGGAAGTCCGGCGCGAACGGGCAAGGCAAGGCGGCGGGCAAAAGCGCATCGATGCCCAGCACGAAAAGGGCAAGCTGACCGCCCGCGAGCGTCTCACGGTGTTTCTCGACGAGGGTTCGTTCGAGGAATTCGACATGTTCGTCGAGCACCGGGCGACGGATTTCGGCATGGCCGAGCAGACGATCCCCGGCGACGGCGTCGTGACCGGCTGGGGCACCGTCAATGGCCGCACGGTCTTCGTCTTCGCCAAGGATTTTACCGTCTTCGGCGGCTCGCTCTCCGAGGCTCATGCCGAAAAGGTCCAGAAGGTCCAGGATCTGGCGCTGCGCAACCGCGCGCCGATCATCGGCTTCTACGATGCCGGTGGCGCGCGCATCCAGGAGGGTGTCGCCGCGCTCGGCGGCTATGCCGAGATCTTCCAGCGCAACGTGCTGGCCTCGGGCGTCATCCCGCAGATTTCGGTGATCATGGGGCCTTGTGCCGGCGGCGACGTCTATTCGCCAGCGATGACCGACTTCATCTTCATGGTCCGCGACACGTCCTACATGTTCGTCACCGGGCCGGACGTGGTGAAGACCGTGACCAACGAGACGGTGACGGCCGAGGAACTCGGCGGCGCCTCGGTCCACACCGTCAAATCCTCGATCGCCGACGGCGCCTATGACAACGACGTCGACGCGCTGTTGCAGATGCGGCGGCTGATCGACTTCCTGCCGGCATCGAACACCTCGCCGGTGCCCGAGCTCGGCTACACCCAATCGGTGTTCGAGGAGGATCGCTCGCTCGACACGCTGATCCCCGACAACGCCAACAAGCCCTACGACATGAAGGAGCTGATCCGGAAGACAGTCGACGAGGGCGATTTCTTCGAGATCCAGCAAGCCTTTGCCGGCAACATCGTCACCGGCTTCGGCCGGATCGAGGGCCGCACCGTCGGTATCGTTGCCAACCAGCCGATGGTGCTGGCCGGGGTCCTCGACGCGGATGCAAGCCGCAAGGCCGCGCGCTTCGTGCGCTTCTGTGACTGTTTCTCGATTCCTGTCGTCACCTTCGTCGACGTGCCGGGCTTTCTGCCGGGGACGGCGCAGGAATATGGCGGCCTGATCAAGCACGGCGCCAAGCTTTTGTTCGCCTATGCCGAGGCGACGGTGCCGAAAGTCACGGTGATCACCCGCAAGGCGTTCGGAGGCGCCTATGATGTGATGGCCTCGAAACACCTTCGCGGCGACATCAACTATGCCTGGCCGACGGCGCAGATCGCGGTGATGGGCGCGAAGGGCGCAGCCGAGATCATCCACCGCAAGGATGCCGCCGATCCGGACAAGATCGCCGCTCACGCCGCCGCCTACGAAAAGCGGTTCCTGTCGCCCTTCGTCGCCGCCGAACGCGGCTATGTCGACGAGGTGATCATGCCGCACTCGACTCGCCGCCGAGTCTCGCGGGCGTTGGCCATGCTCCGCAACAAGGAGCTCGACAACCCCTGGAAGAAGCACGACAACATTCCGTTGTGATCAGGTTGTCGTCACGCAGCAGCGGCAAAATTCGCGACGATTCGGTTTCGGCCACTCTGCTTGGCGCGATAAAGCGAGGCATCGGCGACCGCGATCAGCTGGTCGAGCGAGCTCGCGCTTTTCCCCTTGGTGGCTACTCCGATGCTCAGGGTAACAGTGGTCGGGCAGCTTGGAGCGGGATGGGGTATGGCAGCATCCCGCATGGCCGCTAGAATACGTCGCGCAATTTTCATCGCCTCGCCATACGAGGCGCCGGGTAGAACCACCACGAATTCCTCGCCCCCATACCGGGCGACGAGATCGGAATCTTGGCGCGTCTCTGCGACAAGAAGCTTGGCCACCTGCCGCAGGCACTCATCGCCGCGCTGGTGTCCGCTGGAGTCGTTGTACGGTTTGAAGTGGTCGATATCGAGCATGAGAAGCGAGAGCTCGGTCCCCGAATTGACCGCGAGAAGCCACTCTTCCTTGAGATGTTCGTCGAAGCGGCGCCGATTGGCCAGACCGGTAAGGCCATCTTGGCTCGCCAGAGTCTCAAGCGCGTCCTGGGCATTCTTCTGAGGCGTGATGTCACGGAGCGTTTCAACGACGGCCATCAGCGACCCACTCTGGTCAAAAACCGGACCCGCGTCTATCGCAAGATAGCGGCGGCCGGAGCCGTTTGGTAAGACACACCAGTTTTCCGCGGCGAGAATGTTGAAGCGGCCGTCTTTCGCCTGTTCCTCGGTTTGCCGCCAGTCGCTACGGTCAACGGTATAGAGAGCCTCGACCCTTTCCGATCCCGTAGCCTCCAGCACCAGATCGGCCAGACAAGGCCGACGGTCCTCATAGAAAGCAGCCCAGTGCCGTTTGGTGCCGAGAACCGCTGAGGCACGGACGCCGGTCAGCTTTTCGCAAGCGCGATTCCAGATGATCACATGGCCGGACGCGTCCAGCACGAATGTCGGGACGACGAGATGCTCCAGCAACTGGTTCGCGAATTTGGTGTCGCTTAGATCCATCGTCACCATGTTGCGGCCCTCCCAGTCGAATCCTCACCCTAGGGAAGACACAGTAGTCATCCAGATTTAAGAAAACATTCTTGCCGCCGGAAAACAAAGAGGCAAAGTCGTCGATCTTGCTGCCGGCAACCGGACCAAAGGACCAAATTTTGGGGAAGAATCGCCCACGGACAGGACACTCAAATCCCGGCGAACCACTCGTAGCCATTGTCTTCCCAATAGCCGCCGCCGCCGCGGCCGTAGCCGTCGAGCGTGTCGGTGACACGGATGGCGCGGATGTATTTCGCCATCTTGTAGCCGAGCTGTCGCTCGATCCTGACACGCAGCGGCGCGCCGTTGGAAATCGGCAGGGTCTTGTCGTTCATGCCATAGGCGAGGATCGTCTGCGGATGCCGGGCGTCGGTGAGATCGATCGATTCGTAATATTCGATCGGGCGCAGGAAGCCGCTGCCCATCGAATCAAAGCATTCGAACACCACGAAGCGCGCTTCCGGCTTGACGCCGGCCTGATCGAGCACGGCGGCGAGCGGCGTGCCGGTCCATTTGGCGATGCAGC
This sequence comes from Aurantimonas coralicida, assembly GCA_011050685.1. Taxonomy (GTDB): domain Bacteria; phylum Pseudomonadota; class Alphaproteobacteria; order Rhizobiales; family Rhizobiaceae; genus Aurantimonas; species Aurantimonas coralicida_A. Next base: position 13,289 of record DRFF01000170.1, on the reverse strand, counting down.
TCCAGCCCTCGACGCAGTCGTGCCGGGTAATCTGGGTGCGGGCGGGCATGTTGCGGAGTTCGTCGAGCGAGAGGCTGAGCGGTTTTTCGACGAGGCCGTCGACAGGCAGGCGATAATCGGAAAACTCCGCTTCCGCGAGAGCGCGGTAGGCCGGGTTGCGCGGGTTGGTCGAGCCGTTCGGCCGCATCGGCTGGCGAATCTCGCTTTCGGAAAACTCGCGGGCGAGGGTATCCGAGCCGAGCAGGAAGCGCTGTACCCGGTAGGTGAGGGAGTTCGCGGTTTCGAGAACGTCGCGGATCTCGTTGTCGCGGACCCCAAGAAAGTCGAAACAGCCGGCGAGCGGCACGGTCGAAGCAACGGTCGCCCCGGTCAGGAAGCGCCGGCGGGTGATCTGGGAGCGGGTCATCATTCGGACTCCGGATCGGCGCGGTACCAGCCGGTGATCATCGAGCGCAACTCGTTGAAGGGTCCGGCGAGGACCATCATGACGATGTGGACGACGAAGAACAGAACCAGATACAGCATCAGGATGAAATGGATCGTGCGCGCTGTCTGGCGGCCGCCGAAAACATCGAGCATCCACGGTGCCCATGCATTCACACCCGGCGACATGGTGAGGCCGGTCGCGATGATCAGCGGCAAAGCGATGAACAGCACGCTCGCATAGGACAGCTTCTGCAAGGCGTTGTAGCGGGCTTCGCGGGAAAAGCGCAGCCGCGCGTGGTCGGCGGCTTCGCCCGGCAGGTGACGGATGTCGTCGCCGCTCGGAAAAAGCTCCTTGATGTGACGGTTGATCAGGCTGGCGACTAGCCAGATGAGAAGCGTGATGGCGAGGCCCCAGGCGAAGAACAGATGCACGACCCGGCCGGTCGCCAGATCCCGGTAGCCGGGGATGGTCAGCCAGGACGGAAAGCTCTTCGGCTGCAGACGGTCGCCCTCCCAGACCGCGCCGAGCCAGCCGGTGGTGTCGAAGGCTTGGCCGAACAGGATCGTCCGGCCCTTCATCGCGGCGCCGTCCATAAAGGCGCCAATCGACAGGATGGTGTTGTCGTAGGCGAAACCGGATTCCTGGCCGATATAAAGATCCGGCCGCGCCATGAATATCTGCAGGCCCGAGAGGAGCAGGAAGAACAGGCAGAGCGTCCAGGCCCAATGGGTGATCCGGGTCCAAAGCCGCTGCCGGTAGATCAATGGTCGCTCGAAGCGCGATGAAACGGTCAGTTTGAAGCCTCCCTCGGGTATCCGCGACGATTGGCCTCGCTCCAGGTCGCCGCCTTGAAAACCAGTGTTGAGGGTCGAAGGCTGCGTGGGTCAAGGCGTTTGGGATCACGACCGGTCGCGTGCGGTGACGTTTTCGTGTCAGCAGTATGCGCAACGAACACTGCCGCGCGCCGTTTGCGGGAGTATACTCGATCCGGATCGGATTACTCTTGGCCCAATTGTCTGAACACCCGCCGCGCATTGCCGGCCTCGCCACCGCCGTGCCGCCCTATCCGCTGCCGCAGAGCGAGGTCGTTGCCCACGCCGCCGAAACCTTCGGTAGCCGGTTTCGCGATTTCGAGCGACTGCGCCCGGTATTCGAGAGCACCGGCATCGCCATGCGCTATTCGGTGCGCCCGTTCGACTGGTTTCACGCCCGGCAGGATTGGCGGCAACGAACCGAGGCGTATCTCGAGGGTGCCACGGCGCTGTTCATCGAAGCCGCCGAAAAGGCGATCGCCGCCGCGGGCATCCTCCCGCAGGACATCGACACCGTCGTCACCGTGTCGTCGACCGGCATCGCCACGCCGTCGCTGGAAGCGCGTGCCCACGGCGTGCTTGGCTTCCGGCCCGATATCCACCGGGTGCCGGTGTTCGGGCTCGGCTGCGCCGGCGGTGTCTCTGGCCTGTCGCTCGGCGCGCGGCTTGCGCGTGCCGATCCGGGCTCCAGGGTGCTCGTCGTCGCAGTGGAAATCTGCACGCTGGCTTTTCGCTCCGACGAACTGACGAAAAGCAACATCGTCGCCACCGCCCTGTTCGGCGACGGCGCGGCCGGCGTGGTGCTGACCTGCGACAAAGCTGCGGGGCCGCGGATCGTCGCCACCGGCGAGCATCTGTGGCCGGACACGCTCGACATCATGGGCTGGCAGGTCGACCCGATCGGCTTCGGAGCAATCTTCTCCGCCTCGATCCCGGACCTCGTCACCGAGAAGATGCGGCCGGCGGTCGAGAATTTTCTGGCGCGACATGGCGAAGTAATCGATGATCTGGATGGCTTCGTCTTTCATCCCGGAGGGACCAAAGTGGTCCAGGCGCTCGAAAACTCGTTTGATCTGCCTCAGGGCGCGCTCAACATCGAGCGCGAGACGTTGCGCGACTTCGGCAACATGTCGGCGCCGACCGCTCTGTTCGTCCTGAAGCGCAGACTGGAAGCGGGGCTTGCCGGACGGCACCTGGTCTCGGCGCTCGGCCCCGGCTTCACCGGCAGTTTCGCGCGGCTCGATGCTTGAGACGGTCGAGATCTATCCGAGCGTCTGGGCGACGGCGGCGATCCTCGCCTATGTGACGCTGCAACGGGTGATCGAGCTCAGCATCGCTCGCCGCAACACCAAAAGGCTGCTGCGCGACGGCGCCTTAGAGGTTGCGGCGCCGCAATATTCGCTGCTGGTCGCATTGCACGCGGCTTGGCTTGGGCTACTGTGGCTCACCGCCTTTGGCGAGCCGATCAATCTCGTGTTTCTCGGGCTGTTCGGCCTCACTCAAGTGCTGCGCTTCTGGACGCTCGCCTCGATCGGCAGGCGTTGGACCACGCGCATCATCGTCAAGCCCGGCGAGACGCTCGTCACGAAGGGGCCATATCGCTTCATGGCGCATCCGAACTATGCCGTCGTGGTGCTGGAAATCTTCCTGCTGCCGGCCATTTTCGAACTCTATGCAATCGCGATCCTGTTCTCGTTGCTCAACGCCGGCGCGCTGGCGATCCGCATCCAGGCGGAACAGCGCGCGCTCAAGAAGCACACGCGTGGGCGGAAAAACCTGAAATTATGAGCCGTTTCAGTTGTTTGCCGCCGTGCGCCTCAACACCAGATCGAGCGTTTGGCGAAACTTTGAGCGGTCGGTGGTCGTGAAGGCGGCGTTGTAGCCCTTGCTCTCGCCGGTTTCGCGCAGATGCTGCTTGAAAGCCCGCATCGACAAGGCCGTGCCGATCGACTCACTGGTGAACTCGCGCCCGGTCGGTCCGAGAGCGGCGGCGCCTTTTTCAAGAGCCCGCGCGGCCAGCGGAATGTCGGCGGTGATAACGACGTCTCCCGGATTGGCGGCTTCGGCAATCCAGTCGTCGGCCGCGTCCGCGCCTTCGGACACGACAATGATCCGGGCCTCGGGATAGCGCGATGGGCGCATACCACCATTGGAGACCAGCACCGCGTCCGCGCCGTGCCGGACGGCGATCTCGATCGCCTCGTCCTTGACCGGGCAGGCATCGGCATCGATCAGGACTGTGGTCATTCAGATATCCTTCTAGGCCAAGGCATAAGACGATTCCATTTCTCGTGGCAGCCATAACGCGATTGTGCCATGGACGGACATGACCTCACTCGCTGAGACCTTCGAGAATACGCCCGCCGAGATCGTTCGCGGCATCGTCATTCTCGTCGTCGGCTCGGCGATCATTCCGTTGCTCGACGCCTTCGGGAAAATTCTGGTCACCACGCATGACATTTCAGCGGGCGAGGTGGCTTTGGGCCGGCTCTTCTCGCAAGCTGCGATGATCCTGCCGTTTCTGCTGTATGTCGACGGCCCGGGTGCCCTTAGGACGCGTCGTCTCGGGCTCAATCTTCTGCGCGGGGCGTGTCTGGGCCTGGCGGGACTCGCCTTCTTCGCGGCGCTGCGTTTCATGCCGTTGGCCGATGCCACGGCCGTGTTTCTGATCGAGCCGATGATCCTCACGCTGCTGGCTGCGTTCCTTCTGAAGGAGACTATCGGCTGGCGGCGGATCGTTGCCGTCGTCGTCGGCTTCTTCGGTGCGCTGATCATCATCCGGCCGAGCTATTCGGTGTTCGGTATCGTCTCGCTGCTCCCGGTCGCGGCGGCGTTCTTCGTCGCCCTCTACCTCATTTTGACCCGCCGCGCGTCGCGGGGATCGACCCCGCTGGCGATGCTGTTTTACGCCGGTGCCGGAGGGGTGCTGGTTTTGTTGATCGCCATGATCATAGGCCATCCGCTGGGAATCGCCGATCTGACGTTCCGCTGGCCGGATCGCGGGTCGACCTGGATGCTCCTGATCGGCGCCGGTCTGATCGGCACGGCCGGCCATCTCATGTTCATCCAGGCGTACAAGCTTGCGCCGGCCTCGGTGCTCGCACCCTTCGGCTACGTGGAGATCGTCTCCGCCGTGTTTCTCGGATATCTGATTTTCGCGGACATGCCCGACGGCCCGAAATGGCTCGGCATGGCGATCATCGTCGGGTCCGGGCTGTTCATCTATTTTCGCGAGCAGCGCATCGCGCGTCATCCGCAGAAGCCGCCGATCGTGCGCTGACGCGAATCCGGCGAATGGATCAGCCGGATTTCGCGGCCAGCGCTTCGAGCCTGGTGATTTCCCCGTCGAGCACATCGCGGCGCGAGCGCAAGAGGTCGAGCTTGGCGGCGCGGCCGGTGTCGTCGAGATCCACGTCCTCCGCACCCTCGCCATAGCCGCCGATCAGCCAGGCTGGGCTGACGCCGAGAATGCCGGCGAGCATGATCAGCTTGTTCGCCCGCGGTTCGGCGCGGTCGCGCTCCCAGCCGCGCATCGTCTCCGGCTTGACACCGAGCTTGGTCGCTAATTCTGCAATGTCGATCCCGAGCGCCTCGCGGCTGCGGCCAATCCGTCCGCCGATCGTGTCATCGTCCTGCTGTGTCATCGGTTTGGTCAAATTTGTCTCCTCTTAACGCCGGCCGAAATCCGGATTCTCGCCTAGCGCGGCCGTGACGGACCGCGGCAAGTGCGATCGGATCGCGACATTCGTTTCTTAGACGAGTGTCGGCTTGCAGGATTTCCGCCCAAAGGTCAAAACGGACCGGTCGAGAAGACACCGCCGCCCTGTTTCGGAGTACCTGCCGCCATGTTCAAGAAGATCCTGATCGCCAATCGCGGGGAAATCGCCTGCCGGGTCATCAAGTCGGCGAAGGCCATGGGCATCAAGACGGTCGCGGTCTATTCGGACGCCGACCGCGACGCGGTGCATGTGGCGATGGCCGATGAGGCGGTGCATCTGGGGCCGCCGCCCGCGGCGGAAAGCTATCTCCTCGGCGATAAAATTCTAAAGGCCTGTCAGGCGACGGGCGCCGAGGCGGTGCATCCGGGCTATGGCTTCTTGTCCGAACGCGCCGCCTTCTGCGAATTGCTGGAAGACAACGGCATCGTCTTCATCGGCCCGAAGCCGAAGGCGATCCGCGCCATGGGCGACAAGATCGAATCGAAGCTGTTCGCCCAGAAGGCGGGCGTCAACATCGTCCCAGGCCATCTGGGCATCATCGAGGACGCCGACGAAGCGACAAGGATCGCAGCCGAGATCGGCTATCCGGTGATGATCAAGGCCTCGGCCGGCGGCGGCGGCAAGGGCATGCGCATCGCCTTCGACGAGAAGGAATGCCGCGACGGCTTCGACCGCGCCCGCTCGGAGGCGCGCTCGTCCTTCGGGGACGATCGGGTGTTCGTCGAGAAATTCGTAGTCGAGCCCCGCCATATCGAGATCCAGGTGCTCGCCGACGCCCACGGCAACGCGGTTCATCTCGGCGAGCGGGAATGCTCCATCCAGCGGCGCAACCAGAAGGTCGTCGAGGAGGCGCCGTCGCCATTCCTCGATGCGAAAACCCGCGCGGCGATGGGCGAGCAGGCCGTGGCGCTGGCCCAGGCCGTCGACTACCAGAGCGCCGGCACCGTCGAATTCATCGTCGACACGGACCGGAACTTCTACTTCCTGGAGATGAACACGCGGCTGCAGGTCGAACACCCGGTGACCGAACTCGTCACCGGCGTCGACCTCGTCGAGGAAATGATCCGGGTGGCGGCGGGCGAGCCACTGAGGCTTCGGCAGGATGACATCAAGCTCACGGGCTGGGCGGTCGAGAGCCGCATCTACGCCGAGGACCCGTTTCGGGGCTTCCTGCCGTCGATCGGCCGGCTCACACGCTATCGTCCGCCCACCGAAGGCCCGCTCGGCGAGGCCACCGTGCGCAACGACACCGGCGTGACGGAGGGCTCCGAGATTTCGATGTTCTACGACCCGATGATCGCCAAGCTCTGCACCCACGCCGACACGCGCGAGGCCGCGATCGACGCGATGTGCGACGCGCTCGGCCGGTTCGAGATCGAGGGGATCGAGCACAACATCCCGTTCCTCGCCGCCCTGATGGCCCACCCGCGCTGGCGCGAGGGGCGAATCTCAACGGCCTTCATCGACCAGGAATACCCGGACGGCTTCGAGCGGCCGGCGGCGTCGGACGAAACCAGGCGCATGGCGGCGCTGATCGCCACGACGATCGAGATCGCCCGCAAGCTGCGGCTCGATCATCATATCGATCGGCTGCGTGAGCATTCAGGCGCGCTGCCGCCCGCCTGGGTGGTGAAGGTCGATGGGGATTATCTGGCGGTCGACGTGGCGCGGACGATGACCGGGGAGGGCGGCGACGTCCTCTATCGAATGACCGTAGAGGGTCAGACCTTTACCGTCTCGACAGATCATTGGCCCGGCATATCCCCCTGGTCGGGTTCGATCGACGGGGAAAAGCGGACCGCGCAAATTCGTTCGCGACCGAATGGGATGGCCCTGTTTCTCGACGGGATATGGCTCGAGGCCAGGGTGATGTCGCCGACGATCGCCGAACTCGAGAAGCTGATGCCGGTGAAGTTGCCACCGGACACCTCGAAGATGCTGCTCTGCCCGATGCCGGGCCTCGTCGTGTCGATCGCGGTGGAGGAAGGGCAGGAGGTCAAGGCCGGCGAGACGCTGGCGATCGTCGAGGCGATGAAGATGGAGAATATCCTGCGGGCCGAGCGCGATCTGACCGTGGCGAGCCTCAAGGCGGCGCCCGGCGATAGCCTGGCGGTCGACGCGGTGATCATGGAGTTCCAGTGACCACGGCGATACATTGTCTGGTGCGGGGCCAGGTGCAGGGCGTCGGCTACCGCGCATGGTGCCAGGGCGAAGCCGTGACACGGGGGCTTTCCGGCTGGGTGCGCAACCGCCGATCCGGCGACGTCGAGGCGGTGTTGGCCGGACCATTGGACGTGGTCCACGAAATGCTGGCGGCGCTGTGGACCGGGCCGGCCGGCGCTTCGGTGTCGGCGGTCGAAGGAACGCCGACGGAGGAACGTCCGCGTGGCGATTTCGACGTGAGGCCGACGGTTTAACGGGTCGCGTCAATCGTCGGGCCGAACACCGCCTCGAATTGCCGTCGAAGCAGGATATCGACCTGCGGCATTGATGCGAGAACGCCGAGATCGGCAAGACTCGTCACGCCGTGGCCGCGAATGCCGCAGGGCACGATGCCGGAAAAATGCTCCAGATCCGGGTCGACATTGATCGAGATGCCGTGAAAGGTCACCCAGCGGCGTACTCGGATGCCGATCGCCGCGATCTTGTCTTCGGCGATGCTGCCGTCGGTCATGGTCGGGCGCTCCGGCCGACGCACCCAGACCCCGACGCGGTCTTCACGTCTTTCGCCCTTGATCTGGAAGTCGCCGAGCGTCGCGATGATCCAGGCCTCCAGCGCCGCCACGAAGGCGCGCACGTCCTGGCGCCGTCTTTTCAGATCCAGCAGCACATAGGCCACCCGCTGTCCGGGACCGTGATAGGTGTATTCGCCGCCGCGGCCCGCAGCGAACACCGGGAATCGCGTCGAATCGACGAGGTCTTTGGTCCGGGCGCCGGTGCCGGCCGTATAGAGCGGCGGATGCTCCAGGAGGATGACCGTTTCAGGAGCCGTTCCGGACGCGATCTCCGCGACCTGGGCTTCCATCATCGCCAGAGCCTCGGGGTAGGGGGTCGGGCCGTCGATGACATGCCACGCCACCGGCGCCGAACCGGGCCGCGCCAGGAAGCGCTCGGCCACGGTCGATAGCCGGGATCCACTCATCGCTGTCTCGATCGTCGCTGTCATGGAGGGTGTTTAGCCGGTCCGAGCGCCGTCGAAAAGCGATGGCCGCGCGCGCTTGAGGAGAATGCCGACCGGGATCGTCCGAATAGCCCTTGTGCGACAGGGTAAGTCTTGTTACATGCCCGCCACCGACGGCCTCGCGCCCTTGGTGAACACGGCGTGCGGTCGTGGCGGAATTGGTAGACGCGCAGCGTTGAGGTCGCTGTGGGGCAACCCGTGGAAGTTCGAGTCTTCTCGACCGCACCAGCTTTCCTCATTGGAAATGTTGGCGTTTGGCATCTACGCCAAAGGCCGGTCGGATTTTCCCACCATTTGCATCAAATTTTGCCCTACACGCTTTCAAGATGGAGGTCTGCAGACGAAGGCCTCGTTCCTTAAGCGGCGCGGGATGCGGTGGATATTTCGCTCTGTCCGCGGGGCGAGCGTAGCGCGGTATTTCGTCGCCCGCCGGATTTCGATCCGGAGGCTGTCAACGCAAGAGCAGTTTCAGACCGGCGCGGTGTAAAGATAGGCCAGGCGGCTCAATCGGGCTTCTGCGACCCGTCCGGTGCCTCGACCTGGGCAAGTCGCAGATCGTCCAGGATGACATAGAGCGCGGGCAGTCCGATCAGCACCAGCACGGTGGAGACGATCAGCCCGAAGACCACCGCGATCACCAGCGGGATGACGGCGGTCGCCTGGGTGCTGGTTTCCGCCAGCAATGGCAAAAGCCCGGCCGCGGTGGTTGTCGACGAGATGAAGATCGCCCGCAGGCGGGCGCGGCTCGCCTGTCCGGCGGCGGCTTCGATGTCCATTCCCTGGCCGCGATAACTCTTGATGAACTGCACCAGAAGGATGGAATTGTTGACGACAATTCCGGCCAGTGATGCAGCTCCCACCAGCGAGGGCATCGACAGATTGTAGCCCATGAGAACGTGGCCCCAGATCGCGCCCATGAACGCCAGGGGAATGGCCAGCATGACGATGACCGGTTCCAGATAACTGCGGAACTGGAACGACAGGATGAGGAAGATCCCGAGCAGACCGATCGCGAGGCCGCGCGCGATGGACGCGCCGGTTTCCGCCGTGCTGGCCGCCTGACCCTCGATCGCGACACCGATGTCCGGGTAACGGTCGGGGAGGGCGGCGAGCCAACCCGTCTGGAGATCGGCAACGATCGCACCCGCATTGGCGACGCGCTGGTCCAGCTGGGCACTGACGGTGACCGTCCGCTGGCCGTCGATACGATTGATCTTGGCCCAGTCGCGGGCGGCTTCGACCTCCGTCACCTGCGGTAGCGGCATGGGTGCGCCATTCGGTCCGATCACTACGGTTTCGGTCAGAAAATCGTATGTCGCGCGCTCGCCCCTGCTTTGGCGGACGACGATGTCGATGTCCAGATCACCGATCTGCACTGTTTCGACGATGTCTCCCAGGACATCGGTCCGCAATTGCTCGGCCACATCCGCGGCCGACAGCCCGGCGGCCGCCGCGCCCGGCGCCAGCGACAGTCGTCGTTGCGGCTTGCCGGGGCGCAGGTCGGTAATCACGTTGTAGACGCCCGCATAGGTGGCAAGCTCGCCCGCCAGCTCCGCCGCCGCGCGGTCGAGGCGGCTAAGGTCCGAGTTCTTCAGGCGGATTTCGATGGGAACGCCCGCGGGGCCGAACCCCGGTTCCTGGATCATCAGGCTCACCAGCCCGTCGATCGGACCGATCGACTCGCGCCAGCGCGTCGTGAGATCGTCGAGCGACGTCGCGCGGATTTCGGCGGTCAGAAGGTCGGCCGAGACGGTCGCGACATGCGGTCCGCTCTCGCCGGCGCTGAGGTTGCGGTTGAAGTCGGCGCGGATCGAGCGCACCAGCGCGGCACCCTTGGGTTGGTCTGGCGTCAACGCTTCGTCGACGCCCTGCAGCGCCGCCGTCACCTGCTCGACCACGGCTTCGGTCCGGGCCAGCGGCGTGCCCTGCGGCATGAGGATGCGCGCCTCCAGCACGTCGCCGTCAATTTCGGGCATCGCCTCCATGCGGATGTTGCCGCCGGCGATGAAACCGACCGACCCCAGCAGCAGCGCCAGCATCGCCGCCAGCGTTATGTAGCGCGCGCGGATCGCGCGATCGGCCAGTGCGCCGACGCCGGATTGGAACCGCGCGAAACCTTTGTCGAAGACCCTTCGCAGGCGCGAATCCGCTTCAGGGCCCTTCCGCCCGCCCTTCAGATGGTGCGGCAGTATCCAGAACGCCTCGATGAGGCTGGCCGCCAGCGCCGCCAACAGAACGATCGGCACCACCTCCAGAACGGCGCCGAGTTCGCCCGACAGGAACGACAACGGCACGAACACCGCCGCCGTCGTCAGGAATGACGACATCACGCCAGGCAGAACCTCCCGCGTCCCGTTCACCACGGCGGCAAGCGGGGCCTGTCCCTCGGCCGCGCAGCGCGCGACATTGTCGGTAATGACCACGGCGTCGTCCATCACGATCCCGATCGCCATCAGGAACGCGACCAGGGTGATCATGTTGATCGACAGACCCAGCAGCGCCATCGCCACGAACGCTCCGGCGAACGCCACCGGCAGGCCCAGCACCCCCCAGAGCGCCATGCGCACGCGGAAGAACAGGCTCATCACCAGCGTCACCAGCACGAGCCCCATGATGCCATTCTCGACCAGCATCACCAGTCGATCGCGCACGATCGAGGTCATGTCGGTGGTGATGGTCAGCCGCACAGCCTCGCCCCGGCGGGCCTGTTCCAGCGCGACGAATTCTTGCAGGCGGTCCATCACGCTCAGCGCGTCGGTCCGGCCGCTCTTGTAGATATCCAGAACCAGCGCCCGTTCGCCGTTGAAGAGGATCTTTTCCTCGGCCTTCTCGAATCCATCGGTCAACTCGGCGATTTCGCCAAGGCGCAACTCCGCCGCCGACTTTCCTGAAATCACGATCAGATCGGCCAGATCCGCGATCCGCCGCCGTTGATCGGTGAACCGCAACTGGACATCGGCTTGCGGCGTCTCCAGCGTCCCGAGCGGCATATCGACGTTCTGTCGCCCGATCGCGCCGGCGATATCGCGCACCGACAGGCCGTATTGGCGCAGCAGATCGGCCGAAACCTCGACCTGCCATTGCCGCTGCGACACGCCGCGGACCATCACATCGGCCACGTCCGGCAGAGCCAGCACCGCGTCTTCCAATTGCGCGGCGTAGCGTTCCAGATCGTCAAAGCTCATATCCCCGCTGACGGCGAGGGCGGCGACCTGATCGGTGCGGTGCATCTCCCGGATCACCGGGGCGTCGGCGAGGTCGGGGAAGTCGGTGATCGCCTCGACCTCGGTCTTGATGTCGTCCAGAAACTGGCTCGCCGTGCCGCCCGGCGTCATCTTCGCAAGCGCGTTCGCCAGATTGTCCTCGGCGCTGCATCGAAATTCCTCCATGTAATCGACGCGGCGCAGGCCTTCCTCCAGCCGCTGGCAGACCGACTCCTCGACATCGGCCGCCGTGGCGCCCCGATAGAGAACGGCGATGCTGACCTCGGTCGGCAGAAAGTCGGGAAACGTCTCGCGTTTCAGCTGGGGCGCGGCGATCGCGCCCGCCGCCAGAAAAACGATCAGGAGCAGATTGGCGGCGGTGGGATGGGCGGCGAACCAGCGGATCACGGCGCGCTCTCCGCCGCGGCCCGGGCCAGCGCGGCTTCGGCCTCCGCGTCCTGTCGCGGACGCAGTCGCATGCCCTCGATCGCCGGCACGAGGTCGTCGACGATCACCCGGTCGCCCGGTGCTAGACCCTCGCCGATCACCGCCAGATCGCGCAGCGAGAGGTCGATCCTGACTGGCACCCGGCGCAGCCGGTCTTCGTCATCCACCAGATAGACCGTGTCCTGATGGACCGCGCTCATCGGCACAACGATGGCCGGGGCCTCCAGCGGCGAGGACAGCACCGCCTCGACATACATGCCGCGAACCAGCGGCAGCCGCTCGGGCGGGCTCGCGCCGCGATAGGGCTCGTCGACCGCGACGATGGCGCGAACGGTGCGGGTCGCCGGATCGATCTCGTTTTCGATGCGCTCCAGCCGACCGGGCCAGCTCATGTCACCGGCGGCGACGAGACGGACGTCTGCCGTGATCGCCGACAGATCGAAATGCGCGCCGAGATTCAGTGGCACCGTCGGCACGGCACGCGACTGCGTCGCGAGCAATCGGCGCAGTTCCGATAGGCGAACCTGAACCACCGCCTCGGCCTTCGCGATACCGTCGCCGGTGACCAGTCGCTGACCGGGTGCGACCTGCTGTCCCATTTCCACTTCCACCACGCCGATCCGCAGGGCGAACGGAGCAATGATCTCGGTGTCCTCCAGATCCCGCCCCGCGCGGGCCAGCGCGGTTTCGGCGCGCGCCTTTTGCGCGGCCAGATGATCGAGCTGGCTGGGAATCAGCCGCAGGCGGTTCTCCAGCGTTTGAACGGCCACGCGCTGCTGAACGGTTGCACGCTCCTGATCGTCCAGCCGCGCCCGTGGAACCGTCCCGCTCGCGGCCAGCGACCGCACGCGCTCCAGTTCCTGCGTCGCCAGTTCCAGACGGCGCTGCTCGAGGGTCATCAGATCGGACGTGTTGGAACGCTCTTGCTCCAATTGGCTGATTTCGGTCTTGAGCGCGGCCATGTCGGCCTCGGCCGCGGCGATCGCCAATTCGTAACGCGTCGGGTCGATCTGCAACAGGCGCGTATCGGCGGGAAGGATGTTGCCGTTCTTCAAGCCGGGATTGCGAAAGGTGATCGGCCCGTTGACGCTCGCCACCGCCTGCCAGACCCGCGCCGGTCGCGCCGTCCCGAACCCGCGCGCGGTCAGCATGACCGGCATCGGCCGCGCCTCGATCACGCGGACGGCAGGCGCCGGCGCTTCGTCCGCGACGCGGCCGGGCGGCGTCCCCACCAACACCATGAAGGCAATGATCGCGGCTCCGGCGGCGAGCGCCAACAGGATTGGGAAGAGACGTTTCGTGAAGGCCGGCATCGTCATTCCAGCGGCTCCGGTCTACTTGCGGTGAGGCGAGTTGAGGGCAGCATCTGTCGGGGCACCTTACGGCCGGGGCGGCAGGAGAGTGGCGCTGATCGGCTCCAGCACGAAAGCGCCGGCCCGGGCGAGGCCGGTGCGTACGCCATTCTGCAACCGCGGAAACACCGTGACCAGCCCGACGAAC
>DRFF01000169.1 GCA_011050685.1 Aurantimonas coralicida | reverse complement strand
AGATGTGTATAAGAGACAGCGCCTGGAATCCGTAGCGGGCGCAATAGCGTGATGCTTCGTCGAGGAGGCTCGTGACGCCGCGGGGCGCAAGCTTCGGCGAACCGGTCGAGCCCGAGGTCAGATGGATGATCGCGGCCGGCTCGGTGCCCTCGGCGCGGACGCGTGCCGGGGCGTGTTCGCCGAGCCGCGCCGGCCCGTCGCCGTCCCATCGCCAGTCGGTTTGGTCCGTCAACGTGGCGCTTGCTGGATTTGCGCCGGTGGGCGCAACCAGCGGGATGGTCCCGACATCCCAGAGGCCGAGGATCTTCGACAAGAGCGACAGGCCGGTGTCTTCGGCCAGAAGCACCGTGGCGCCGGGTTCCAGCCGATGCCCGCGCGTTTCGCCCGCCGCAAATGCCGCCGCCGTCGCGTGTGTCGCCGCGGCCTGAAAGCTGGCGAAGCCGACGACCGCGCCGTCCCTCTCCTCAAAACGGGTCCCGCTGAAAGCGTCCGACAATTCCGTGAAGCCGGCTTCGGGGCGACCCATCGGGCGTTACGCCGGAACGGCGGATCGGGCGGACGCGACGCTTGCCGGCGCTCCGGTTCTCAGCGAGGCGAGTGCCGCCGCGACGTCGGCGAGCAGCGCTTCGTCGCCGAGCAGCAGCGTATGCGAGAACCAGATGACCGAACCGGCCGCCGCGTCGGCGACGGGTGTCGGCAAGGCGGCATAGTCGGGCGGCGTCCCGGTAATGCCGGCAAGCTTTCGAAGCGCGCCGGGCGCGAACATTTCGGTCTGGTGTATCGGCGGAAAGCAGCGGAAGGCCGGAATTCCCATCGCCCGCAATTCGGTCGACAGCGCGCCGGCGTCGCGGTTATCGAAATCGGCCGGGTCGAACCAGGCCAGCACCATGTAGCGGCCGTGCCGCTCGACGAAGGGGCGGGTCGCCAGCGGCCGGAGCCCTGCTTCGGCGAGCCGCGCCTCGAAGAACGGCGCCATCAGGTCGCGCCGCGCCATCTCGTCCGGCAGGCGCCGAAGCTGGCCGAGGAGCAGGGCGGCCTGAAACTCGGTCAGCCGCATGTTGGTGGCGGGCATCACATGCCGATAATCCGTGTCGCCCTTCGGCCGGCCGCAGGAATGCAGCGCGAAGCTCGCAGCCGCGATGTCGGCGCGGTTGGTGACCAGCGCGCCGCCTTCGCCGCAGGTCATCAGCTTGCCGGACTGGAAGCTGACGATCGCCGCGTCGCCGATCGCACCGAGCGCCTGACCGAAGGCGCGGGCGCCATGGGCATGGGCGGCGTCCTCGACGACCGACAGGCCGTGGCGCCGGGCGATCGCCATGATCTGCGGCATTTCGGCGGCTTGACCTGCCATATGCACCGGCACGATGGCCCGGGTGCGCGGGCCGATCGCTGCTTCGATCAGGGTGACGTCGATATTGAGCGTGTCCGGCTCGACGTCGACGGGAATCGGCCAGGCGCCGAGTCTGAGGACCGCCGAGGCCGTGGCGATAAAGGTCGTGGCCGGCACGATGACCTTGTCGCCGGCGCCGATCCCGAGCGCGGCGAGCGCCAGTTCCAGCGCCGCCGTGCCGTGGGAGACCGCGCGGACGTGGCGGACGCCGATAAACTCGGCGAAAGCAGTCTCGAATCGGTCGCCGACATCGCCATTGCCGCGCCACCAGCGCCGCGACCGCAGCACATCGACTATCGCGGCTTCGTCGCCTTCGTCGAAGCGGGGCCAGGCCGGAATGCGGGAGGCGAAATCGGCGTGCATCGATACCTCGCTAAAACTACAGGTAGTATTATTGAGGTGATTGTGCGCGTCAAGCGAGTGTCTGGGAGAAAGCCCGCGCCGCGCCGATGAGCGTGGCATCGACGCCGTGCGGATGCCGGATCGGCGGCGGCCATCCACTACTGGCGGTGAAGCGTTCGCCACAAAGACCGAACAGGGGCGACAGGCCGAGGCCGCCGCAAATGGTGAGCCTGTGTGGATCGAACAGCCGGGCGAGGATCGCCAATGCCTCGGCGACAGCATCGGCCGCGCGGTCCAGAACCGGATCGCGGATCGATGCCGGGAGCGCGAAGATGTCGAAGGCATCCGCGTCGTACTTCCCCAGCATGCGGCGCAAGGCCCGGCCGGACGCTGCTGCCTGCAGGCAGCCGATCTCGCCGCAGGCGCAGACGAGGCCGCTTGCGGCGGGAACCTTGATATGCCCGACCGCCATCGCCGCGCCGCGCCGGCCGGTCAGCAGCCGGCCGCCGACGACCGCGCCGCCGCCGATCCCGGTGCCGATCGCCATCGTGACCGTGGTCTCGCGCGCCTTGTCCGGCGTGCCCGTCGGATGCGCGGCGAGGGCGGCGGCGGCGGCGTCATCGAGGATGCGAATGTCGACTTGGCCAAGAAAATCGGGGGGAAGGATCGCCTCACCCTCATAGGCCGGACGGTTCGGCCAGCGGATGACCCGCCCCGCCGCGTCGCAATGGGGCGCTGCCGCGACGGCGAGCCGCGCCGGCCGCCCGGCCGCTTCCCATGCGGCGGCGATCGCGCGGACACAATCCGGCGCGCTCGGTGGCGTCGGGATCGTGCCGATTCGGCGGTGGATAGCGTGGTCCGGGCCGACCAGCGCCGTGCGCAGCCACGTGCCCCCGAGGTCGACGGCGAGGACCGCGCTCATCGCAGCGCCGTTTCGATCGCATCGCCGAGCGCCGCAGTGAAATCGAGGTCCGGTTGCTCTTGCCATCCGGCGGCAGCGCGGCGGTGAAATGCCGCGAGCATCGCCGCAAAACCCGCGACATGGAGCGCCGGGCCGGGCATGAAATCCGAAATCTCCGGCGCTTCGCCGCGTCGCTGCAGGGTGACGCGCTGATGCGGGATCCGGCGCTCGCTGGAGAAGCCGAACAGGCCGTCGAGCCGGCAGGCGCCGTCGTCACCGATCGCCGCGAGCCGAACGATGTCGCCTGGCGTGTCGTCGAGCCATCGAACCGAGAGGCAAACGGTGCAGCCGGCGACGCGCCACTGTGCCTCAAACCGATCGGCGACGCCGGTGGCGCTTGGCATGACCTCTAGCGCTGTTCCGTCGTACCACGCTGCGGGCGCGGCGTGTCCCGTGCGGGATTGGCGCGCGAAACGGATATCCAGCCCGTCGGTGCGCCAGCCAAGCGCGGCACCGGCCAGATCGACAAGGTGCGAGCCGAGGTCGGCGAAGACGCCGGTCCAGCCGGGCGATTTCGCCAGGTGCCAGGCGGTCGCCGGAAAGCCGCGATGGCGATGCCAGGTCAGATCGAGCCGCCGGAGCGGGCCGATCGTTGCTGCGCCCTCCAGCCAGCGTTGCGCGTCGGGGCGGTGGCGGCAGGCGACTCCGGCGACAAGCGCGGCCCCGCCGCGACGGCCGGCGGCTGTCAGGCGCGCCCGGTCGGCGGTGCCACGCAGTACCGGCTTTTCGACCAGGCAAGCGAGGCCGGCCTTAAGAAACGCTGCCGCGTCGTCGACATGGCAAGGGTTCGGCGAAGCGACGACGATGGCCGCGACCGGTGCCGCCGACAGATCCGCGCGCGTTGACACAATCATTGCATCCGGAAACAGCTTGCGGACCGCCGCTTGCGCCGCCGGTTCCGGTTCGAGGACGACCGCCACGGCGATCCGGCCGCCAAGGGCTTCCAGCGCCGGCCGGTAGCAATTGCGCACCACCCAGCCGGCGCCGCAGAACCCTATTCGAAGAGGAGCCGGCGGGCTCACAACGCCGCCAGCGCCGCTTCGGGCCGACCCGCGATCTCCGCCATGACCTCGCGGATACCGGACGGTTCGCCCTTGGCGAAGACCTGACGGCGAAACATCTCGAACAGTACAAAATCCGATTTATCGTCGAAGAGACCGCCGAATTCGGAGGATTGGAGAGCGCGATCGGGGATGGCGCGCTCACACAGTCCGCGAAACCGGGTGAGATGCCCACGCGCGGCCTCCGGCATCATCAGCTTCGGCCGTGTGACGATGGCGCGGGCGCGCTCACCGTAGCGGCGGGCCGCGAAGCGGCGCAGGATCGCCTTGCCGGACGCGCCGGGCGGGCCGACGATCACCGAGGGTGGCAGGGTCTCCAGCAGTTGCCCGAGATCGTCGTCGAGATAGGGAACCCGCATTTCGACCGAGGCGGCCATGGAGAGCCGGTCGACCGGCTGCAGATGGCCGCGCTCCAGCGGATCGGCGCGATCGTGGGCAAGAAGGGCATCGCGCAGGCCGCCGCTGCTGTCCGCCGCACGCAGCGCCTCAATCCGGGTGAGCACGCCGTCGCGCGGCGTCAGCCCGGTCCGGCGCACGCGCCGAAGCGCCGTCTCGATGGCAGCGAGCGATCGTTCCGGTGTCCGGTAAGCCGCATAACCCCCCATGAGTTCGTCAGCGCCCTCGCCATTCAGGCAGCAACGGGCGGTCAGGCCGATCCGATGGCAAAGCAGTGCGAAGAGCGGCCCGGCGGCGAGATCGGGTTGTTCCACGGCGCGGAGCGTCGCGGGAATCGTCGCCAGAAACGCGTCGAACGACACAGCGAGGAAGTCATGCTCGGCGCCGAGCGATCGGGCGATTCTTGCGGCGGCGACCGCATCCGGATGATGACAATCCTCCGCGACGGTGAAGGTCCGTGGCGGGCGACCGGTCAGCTCCGCCACGGCCAGCGCCAGTACCGCGGAGTCGAGCCCGCCGGATAGGCTGACGACGATCTCCGTGTCGGCGATGCAATGCCGGCGAACCGCCACGAGCAGAGCGGCCTCGAAGCGTTCGTCCGCTTGCGCTTCGCTCACCTTTGCTGCCGTGGTGGCCCGCGCAGAGCCGCCAAAGGCCCGCTGCGGACCGACGCGGACGTGGCCCTGCCAGGTCACCGCCATCATGTGACCCGGATGCAGCTCGGTGATGGTCTCGAAGAAGGTGGCGCCGTCGATCGGCGTTCCGAGAATCGCGAAATCCGCAAGGGTCGTCAGATCGAGGCGCGGCGGTTGCGGCAGGACGGCGGCGATTGCCTTCGCCTCGGAGGCGAAGAGAAAGCGGTCGGCGCGCGCGTCGCAATGGAAGGCGAGTGGTTTGATGCCGTGGCGGTCGCGGACGAGCAGCAGGCGATCGGGAAATCTCACGGCGATCGCGAACATGCCGGTGAGCCGATCCGCCGCGGCCTCGCCCCAGGCGGCGAAGGCGGCGAGCACGACTTCCGTGTCGCAACGGCCGCGGAAGCGATGGCCGCGCCGGCTCAGCTCCTCGCGGAGTTCGGCCGCGTTGGTGATTTCGCCGTTGAAGACGACGGCGGTGCCGCTTTCGGGGTCCCGCATCGGCTGCGCGCCATGTTCCGCATCAACGATGGCCAAGCGCGCGGCGCCGATCGCGACCGGACAGTCCACCCATTGGCGGGCCTCGTCGGGACCGCGATGGCGCATCGCCGCCAGCAGTTCCCGGCAGTCCGGCGCGTCGGCGAAGGAGATGCATCCCGCGATCGCGCACATGCCGGGTCAGCCCGTCCGCCGGCAGGCGGCGATCGCCGCCGCCACCTCACGGAGCGCGACGCCATAGCCCGATCGGCCGGAAGCCTCCCGCTGCGCATGAAGGGCGGGCAGGCGATGAAACGGCAAGGCCGGGTAGCGGTGGTGCTCGACATGGTAATTGTCGTAATTGACCAGATAGCTCCACAGCGCCGGCGCGCGATAGGAACGGGTGTTTGCCGTCAGATCGCGGGACGCCGGATCGCGGCCGAGATGCTCCGGCGCGGTCATCAGGAAGTGCAGCGGCGGCGCGATGAGGAAGGCCGGCACCAGCCATCCGAAGACGAGGAGCCGCGGCGCGAGAAGGCCACCGGCGACGATCAGCCCGATGGCGAGCGCGGCGAGCGCCAGATGCTCGGTCCGCGCTCGGGCGAGCGATTTGGCGCCGAATGGACCAGTGCAGCCGCCCCGCGCCAGCATGAACGTCGCCTGCAGGAACGCCGTCAAGCGAGCGGGATCGAAGATATGGAGGAGGATGGCGCGCCGGTTGGTGAAATCCCGGCAGCTCCGATCGAAGACGTCGGCTGGCGTGCCGACATGGCGGTGGTGATGGAGATGGCGGATGCGGGTGTCGGTGAAGCTCGCCAGCATCGGCGCGCCGAGCAGCGATCCGGCAAGGCGGTTGGCGGTTTCGCCGGAGAGGAAAATCCCGTGCAGCGCCTCGTGCTGCAATTCCAGCCCATGCGCGAAGAGTACGGCGAGGCCCAGCGTCGCCGCGAACAGCAGCGGCCCGTCGCTTGTGCCGACCACCCAAATGAGTGCCGCGACCGAGACGACGAAGCCGGCGAGCTTCACGAGCGACAGCGCATAGGAGGGGGTGAACGCCGCCACGGGTGGGTCGCAAGGGGCGGTCATGGCGCGATCTCTTCGGGTTTCGCTGGCAGCGGGCGCGCGAAGATCGATAGCTGCCGCCGCGCGCAGAACATGGCGGCGAGCGTCATCGGCGCCGCGCCCTGGAATCGACCGCAATCGACGATCGGCCGGGGGCGGCCGTCGGTGTCGGCCGGCCACGGCTCGATGGCCGTCGCGAACGGCTCGCAGCGCCGGACGACCAGCGATCCGAGCCAGTTGCTCGCCAGGGGACGCTCGCACCGCAACCGCCAGACGGCGGCGGTGTCGAGATGGGCTGTGAAATCTGGCACCGGCGGCGTGTCGGCGGCGACCTCGCAGCGCCGGCAGATCGTCAAGAACCGCTGCCCGACAGCTGATGACCCGTCGAGCATGAGACGGGTCGAGTGGCTGCCGCAATGGGGGCAGGGCACCGCGCCGCGCATCGACGCTTGGCTCGCGCGTACCCAGACGCCTTCGAGCGCGCCCTTGGCCAAGGCGTTCGTCAGGCAGGCGAAGGCTGCCGTGCGGGCGGCCTCATCGCCGCGCGTCGATACGAGCGCGGCGAGGGCGGTAAGCGTCGCTTCGTTCGGGGCGTCGGCGGCAACAGGTGCGAGAGGCGGCCGCGAAAGACGCGGTGGCGGGGACGCTGCCGTGCTGTTGTTCGATGCCGGCTTCGGCGCGATGCACAGCAGGGGATCGCCGAACAGCACGAACCGGTGGCCGGAGGCGAGAGCTTGCGGCGAGCGATTGTGGGCAGCGACCGCTTCCCCGATCGGCATGCCGCGCGAGAGCGCGCCGGCCAAAAGGTCGATCGACACCGGTGAGGCGATGACGATCCTAGCCGTCGTCACCAGCGCGCCGAGCGCCGGTGAGGCGGCGAGGCGCAAGCCGGCGCCATAGGTCCGGTCGATGAAGCCGTCGCGGGACGGCCAGCCGACACAGGTGTTCCAGATCATCGCCCGCGCCTTGACGGCGGCGGGATGCAAGGTCGCGTCGGCGAAGGCCGCCGTTTCAGCGGCGACGTGGAGACGGTGACAATGATTGGAGACCCGGCAGGTCGGCATGCGGGGCCTGCCCTCCGCGGCGAAGGCCGCGTCAACCGGGCACAGCACGAGCGGCCCGAGATCGCCGTCGATGCCATCGCCATGGCCGGTCACCGAGACGAGACTGTCGCCCTGGCCGAGCAGCCGGCGTAAATGCGCCTTGTCCGACGCGCGACCGCACAGGGCGAAGTCCGATGTTTCGACGATGCCGATGGGAAGCTGGGGGGACAGGTCGAGGCGAAACGGCGCATCGCCCAAAGGCCTGCCCAGCGCCGTCGCGCTCGCGACCGCCTTTGCGCTCAGTTCCTCCACGGTGCGGCCGACCAGGAAGCCGGCCAATGAGCCGGCTCCCGGTGCTGTCGCCGCGTCCACGATATCGTCGGTCAGATCGTCTGCGAGCGCGACGATCACGTCGCCGTCGTCAAAACGGCGCGGGGCCGACGATGAAAGGCGGCGAAGAATCCGCCCCGTCGCCTTTGCGTAGGCTTCAGCAATCGGTCGCGTGGCGGAGCCGATGGCATGGCAGACGGCGGGGTCGTCCGCGGTAACCTTCTCGCTTCGGACCCGGGGCGCACCGGACGAGAGGACCTGAAGCATCTCGCCATCCACCCCCACTGCTACCAGTGCAGTGAATCGGGGGCCGTCAAGTCGATGCCGGAGCGGGCCAGATCAGCGCGCACGCGCGCAAGTTCCGCCTCC
Source organism: Aurantimonas coralicida (assembly GCA_011050685.1). GTDB lineage: Bacteria > Pseudomonadota > Alphaproteobacteria > Rhizobiales > Rhizobiaceae > Aurantimonas > Aurantimonas coralicida_A. Next base: position 79,409 of record DRFF01000169.1, on the reverse strand, counting down.
GCCATGTGCAACTTCTCCAGCCCCGTGTGGAATTTTTCCAGCCCGCCGAGATGGGCTTTCTGCTGTTCGGGGGACATGCTTTCGAATGAGCTTGTCGCGTTTCCGGTCATATCGCCATTCCTTCTGCGGATAGATTTCCTGGTGATCGCAAAGGATCGATTCACATCGTATGGTTGTGGTCCAGCCGGTGTGGAGGCGTCTTCGCCGCCTACCAGTGCAGCGAGTCATTCACGCTCAGATCGGCGCCGGAGCGGGCAAGATCGGCGCGCACGCGTGCCAGTTCCGCTTCCGCCTTGTGCAGTTTTTCGAGCCCCTTGTGGAAACGCTCGAGGCCACCGCGATGCGCCTTCCGTTCGTCGGGAGTCAGGTTCTTGCCCTGCGACAGGCTATCGCCTTCTACATAGTTTCCCATGTTCCACTCTCCGTCCGGAGTGCATCTCCTCATGATGGAGGAGATGAAAATAATACACGTTAAAGGTGTATATTCAAGCCAACTGCGTGGCTTCGGCGCGGGAACTTTCCTCTCCGCTTCTTCCGCTCTCGCTTTTCAGGGCGCCATGGGTGAAACTATGGGAGACTGGCTTTTTCTCCTGCCGAGCGATTCATGCGCAAGCCGAGCGGCGTTCTTGCCGGTATCATCCTCACCATTCTGTCCGGCCTTGCGCTCGCCACCATGGATACGGGGGCGAAGTACCTGACCGGGCGTTTGCCGGTGCTGGAGGTCGTCTGGGCACGCTACTTCTTCCACGCGGTGTTGATGACCGCGTGGCTGGCCAAGACCCGGGGGACGACCTTTCTGAAAACCCGGCGTCCGCTGCTGCAACTGGCGCGCGGCGGGGCGCTGCTCGGCGCCACCATCACGATGTATTTCGGACTCTCCAAGGTGCCGCTGGCTGACGCGACGGCCGTGATGTTCTTCGCGCCGGTGCTTGTGACGGTGCTATCGGTTGTTTTCCTGGGAGAAAGGATCGGCCTTCCGCGGATCGCGGCGGTGCTGGCCGGGTTCGGCGGCGTCCTGCTGATCGTCCGTCCGGGCTTTGCCGATACCGATCCCTATCTGCTGCTGCCGCTTGGGGCCGCCGTGATCGTCTCGCTCTATTATTTGCTGACCCGCGCTCTGTCCGGGCCAGAAGAGAACGCGGCGACGCTTTTTCACACCACGGCGGTTGGGGCGGTCGTTCTGAGCTTCGCCGTTCTGGTCGTCTGGGAAACGCCCTCGACGACCGAATTCGCTCTCATGCTCGGGATCGGCGCGCTCGGCGCGCTTGGGCATTTCTGCCTTGTTCAGGGCTTCGCCTACGCCTCCGCGTCGACGCTGACGCCGTTCCTTTACGCCCAGGTTCTGTTTGCCGGCATCTACAGCGTGGCGCTGATCGGCGATCCGCTAAGGCCGAACCTCGTCATCGGCGCGGCGATCCTGATCGCCAGCGGCCTGACCATCTGGTGGCGGGAAAACCGCCGACCAAGATGACGCAGCGCCAGCAGACGCCGGGCGCCTCTACCTATGCAATCGTCTGGCGGGTCTTCTTCCAGTCGGCGAGGAAGGTTATTCCTCAGGCCGATCAACATCGCGACGTGCCGACGCTCAGCGCGAGAGGCGCAGGCTCGAAACCTCATCGGTGATCGCCCCGAAGGCGGCAACCAACTGCTCCTTGTTCTGCGCGTCGTAATAGAGCTTGGTGGTCGGATCTTTCAGGCCGTAGGAGGCGCAGCCTTCCAGCAGCGTCTTCACCTTGCTCCCGTCTTTGACGTCGAAGGCGATGGTGAAAATCAGGATGCCGTCGGTTCCGTCCGGCCGGCGCCCGTCATTCTTGGCGTTGGCGCAGACCTTTTCCGTCATCTCGTTCATGGCCTCGACGTAGCGGCTGTCATCGGCCTTCTTGATCGTTCGTGTCGTAGCGTCGAACATCCGTCCGGGCTGAGGCGATCCACTGCTCCAGACTTCCCCGTAGCCATAGGCGCCCCAGCGGGATCTGTTGGCGTTGGAAGCGCCCCCATAGGTGTTTTCGCCGTCCGTCATCACCACGAGGACCTTGAGGTTGTCCTTGGCGTCCTTCGCTCGACCCTCGGTGAAGGGGGCGCCCGGCGACAGCACGCGCCAACCCCAGGCGATGCCCTCCGGGATATTGGTCATCTCGGTCGGCTGCATCTTGTCGAGCGCGGCATCGACAGTGGACTGATCCGCGCTCAACGGCGTGATGGGAGTCGTGCTGCAGCCCAGATTCGGACCGCGTCCACTCCCTCCTCCACGCGTGGGAGCGGTGGATTCCAGATATTTGTTCATATCGCTTTGCCAGGCAACAGATTGCGCCGCGCCGGCGGACTTCCCGTCGCTGTCGTCCGCCAGGTAGTCGTTCTTCCAACCCGTAAAGCCCCACCAGTCGTATTCGTCCGGCGCGAACATGGGAACGAACAGGCTGGCGCCCGTGAGCGGCGCGTCGTCGGTCACAGCCAAACCCTCCGGACGCGACTCGACGCATCCTTCCCATCCCTCGGGGAAACGCTTGGGGCCGGGGACGTATTTGCCCTTCTCCTTGACAAGTTCCCGCGCGTTCTCGAACAGCCACTGGCGGGTCAGCACTTGGCCGTCCGATTTTCGACGCCACTGCAGGCCGACCTTCTCCGCGAGCGGTGCGCCGGACTTGCCGTTCTTCGCCTCGGTCCAGCTTGCCCAGTCGAAGTTCTCGTGATGAATCGGAGATTCGCCAAACCGGTCCATCCACGGTGCGTTGATATTGGCCGGGCCGACGTTGACCGAACCGGAAAACGGCACCACACCCATCATCACCGGCGGCTTGCCAAATGCGGTGGCGTTCACCTTCATCAATGCGGCGGTGAGGTCCTTCGCGGCGCTCTTGAGGGTGTCGATCTTCTTGGCTCCGCCGACGCTCGAGCCCATCGATCCCGAATTGTCGAGCACCAGCGCCATCTCGATCGACAGGTTCTCCAGGACGACCTCGCTCGTACTGGCAATCGGGAAATTGCGCCAGTCGACCTTTTCGTTCGTCACGAATGCGAGAAGATCGCCGAACCAGGTAGGCTGCTGCCGCGTCGCCGAGACCTTCAGAACCCTGTCGCCGCCGACCAGTTGAACCCCATCGTAGCTGAACTGGGTGTAGCCGCGCGAATCTTCGCCCGCATTGTGGAAGAAATAGCCTTCGGCAACCTTGGCCAGGAAGCCTGGATCCTCCGATTGGGCGTATTCCTTGGCGGCGGCCAAAGCCGCGGTGTCAGCCGACTGCTGCAAATTGCGTTCGGCGCCGTAAATCGTGCTGAGATCGACGGCTGCCGCCATTGTAGCGGCCAGGATCGGCAGCGTCAGCCCGAACATCATCGCAACGTTGCCACGACGGTCCGACCACAGGGCAAGAGAAGTGAATCGCGTCCGCATCGTACTTCCTGTCGTATTTATTCGATCAGAAAACGTCAGTATCGTCAGAGGTATTCAATTTTTCATAAACTAAATATATTCAATTTTCCCATTTTACGGATTTACTTAGGCGGGGTCTGAAAGTGTAAGTCTTGCTGAATGTTATGTTGGAAAAGGAATTGGTGTAATCGAGGAGGGGTGCGTAGGCATAGGAGACATCCGCAACGATCAGATAACTCGCAGTACCGAAAAACAGCTCCGGCGCTACCGGATAGAACGCGCCGGCCGCCAGCCCGCTGCCGGAGTTTGCCTGCGACCAGTCGACCGTGCCCTGGCCCTTCTCGTCGACTTGAACAGCGGTCACGATGATCTTCAGGGCGTCGGGCGAAAACGGGGCCATTACGGCGCTCGAAATACCGAAGATATTGCCCATCGCGGTCGGGTTCATCATCCGGTTGCGCGCCACAAGATTGCCGACCGTCTCCGCCGTCGTCTCGACCTTGCGACTGGCCTCAAGTGCCTTCGATGCCTCGAAGCCGCCGAGATACAGCAACAGCATCACCGGAAGGATCAAGGCGAATTCGACGGCAGCCATGCCGCTGCGCTCACGCGCGAAGCCGCGGAACAGGGTCGTTGCCCGGGGGCATATGCTGGATGGACTCGTCCGCATCATTTCCTCAGGAGCAGTTGGATTTGCTGCTCTTCAATTCGCCGAAGGGTTCGTTCATGAAAGCCGTGATCGAGAAGAGAATATCGTTGCCGTTGGTGTCGGACGCGATTTCGTGAAGAAACGACGCGATCCACGGCCATTCGTAGAACGCGCGCAGCACGGTGATCGAGTTGGCGCTGCCCGGATCGAAACAGAAATTCGTGTCGTCGACATTTTTCAGCCGCAGGGGAACGTCTGTCGGAATGTCACCGAATGTAGGGAATGTACGAAGGTCGATCTTGAGCTTGTCGCAAGACAGCATGAAGTCGACCTTGTCGCAGATCTTGGTGCGGAACACCTTCTCGTCGATATCCGATTGCTGGATCTGACCGGTCAGGACCTGTCGCGCGACGCCGTCGACCGCGGTGTCGAGCAACATGCCGGCCGCGGAAATCGCAAAGGTCTCGATAATCGCGAACATCAGCATGAAGAATGGCGCAGCGACCATGGCGAATTCCACAGCCGTCGCGCCGGATTGGTCGCGCGAAAACACAAAGCGTTTCCGGATCATGGCCGAGAAGGCGTGCCGATACGTCACGTCGCGGAGATCTCCATCAAAGTTCAGTCGCTCATTATCGGCATGTTTTGTTACTTTTCTCTGATTTTCGTTGAACAAATGTCACGGGATCCGAACAAAGCGGTCGGCCGCAGAGCGTCTTGCCTTTATTGCGCCGGCTGCTAGAGCTTGCTGGCGAGTTCGCAGCCACACGGCGCCCGATCGTGACGCTTGCGGATCGGTCCTGCGAAGGTCCCCGCCAAGTTTCGTATCGGCGTCGGATGGTCGCCTCTTATGTCGATCAGCCGAAGGTTTCCATGTTTCCCAAGCCCGTCGCCGTCGCCTCGCCCAACAGTCTTGAATTCGAAACCCGGCCTTTGGTGAAGCCCACCGGATTTCGCGAGTATGACGCGCGCTGGTGGCTCGGCCGGCCGGGCGATCCCAAGGCTCCCGAGCTGAACCTCATGGGCGTGACCGCTCTGGGTCTGGGGCTGGCGACGCTGATTGCCGAGCGGGGCATTCCCCGCGATATCGTCGTCGGCCATGACTTTCGCGAATACAGCCTGGCGATCAAGACCGCGCTGACCGCCGGTCTGCTGGCTGGCGGCGCCAAGGTGCACGACATTGGCCTGGCGCTGTCGCCGATGGCCTATTTCGCTCAGTTCGCGCTGGACTGCCAATCGGTCGCCATGGTCACCGCGTCGCATAACGAAAATGGCTGGACCGGGGTGAAGATGGGCTGCGAGCGCCCGCTGACTTTCGGTCCGGACGAGATGGCGCGGCTGCGCGACATCGTCCTGTCGGGGAATTTCAAGAGCGAGGGTGGCGGTTCCTATCGATATGTCGAGAACTTTCCTAAGCGCTATGCCGACGATCTCGTCGAGGGGCATGCGATCAAACGCAAGCTCAAGGTCGTCGCGGCCTGCGGCAACGGCACGGCCGGCCCCTTCGCGCCGGACGTCTTGCGGCGGATCGGCTGCGAGGTGATCGAACTCGACACCAACCTCGATCATTCCTTCCCGCGCTACAATCCGAATCCGGAGGACATGGAGATGCTCCATGCGATCCGCGACGCGGTGCTGGAGCACGGCGCTGATGTCGGCTTCGGCTTCGACGGCGACGGCGACCGTTGCGGCATTGTCGATAATGAAGGCCGGGAGATCTTCGCCGACAAGATCGGCGTGATGCTGGCGCGCGATCTGTCCTCGATCTACCCGAACGCGCAATTCGTCGTCGATGTGAAGTCGACCGGCCTGTTCATGACCGACCCGGTCCTGAACGAGCGGGGCGCCACGACCGACTACTGGAAGACCGGACATTCCTATATCAAGCGCCGCGTGAACGAGCTGTCGGCGATCGCCGGCTTCGAGAAATCCGGCCATTTTTTCTTCAACACGCCGATCGGCCGCGGTTATGACGATGGTCTGATGACCGCGATTGCCGTCGCCGAAATGCTCGATCGCAATCCGGAGAGGTCGATGGCCGACCTTTATCGTGATCTGCCGCTGACCTACGGCTCGCCGACCATGTCGCCGCATTGCCCCGACGAGGTGAAATACGGCGTCATCGACCGCGTCGTCGCCGAGATCGAGACGATGCACGCGTCCGGAGAACCGCTCGCCGGCCAGCCGATCGCCGATGTCGTCACGGTCAATGGCGTTCGGGTGACGGCGGAAGACGGCACTTGGGGTCTCGTCCGCGCATCCTCCAACAAGCCGGAACTCGTCGTCGTGGTCGAGAGCCCGGTGTCGGAGGCGCGCAAGCGCGAGATGTTCGAGGCGGTGGACACGATCCTGCGGCGAAATGGAGAGGTCGGTGCCTACAACCAGACGCTTTGAAATGCCGTCGCGCACGGTGCGCTGGTGGGCGTTCGGGCGGGTGACGTCGCTTTGCAGCAGGCACGAGGCGTAAGGTGATAACAGCCAGTGTCGATACAGCCCTTCTCGTCGCTGCGGTCCGGGCCGGCATGGCCGCGATCCTGGCACGGGGGGCCGGTCCGAAGGGCGTCGACTACAAGGACGATGCATCCCCGGTGACCGACGCCGACCGGGCGGCCGAGCATGCCATCACCGGGCTGATCGAGGCCGCCTGTTCCATTCCCATCATCGCCGAAGAGCGCTTTGCGGCAGGCGTGGTTCCGTCCGTCGGGCGACATTTCCTGCTGGTCGACCCGCTCGACGGCACGAAGAGCTATATCGCCGGCAAGCCCGACTACACCGTCAATGTCGCGCTGATCGAAGACGGGATTCCGGTCTTCGGTTGTGTCGGCGTCCCGGCGACCGGCGAGATCTATTATGGCGGGACGGACAGGCCCGCGACGGTGGAGCGCGACGGCGCCATGCTGCCGCTGCGGGGCCGCCGGCCCGGTCCGCGGCTGGATGTCGTCGCCAGCCGCGATCATCTGTCCGAAGCGACGCGGCAGTACCTCGCCGGACTCGACCTCGGCGAGAGGCGGTCTGTCGGCTCGTCGCTGAAATTCTGTCTCTTGGCGGAGGGGGGGGGCGACCTTTATCCGTGCCTCGGCCGCACCATGCAATGGGATACCGCGGCGGGCGACGCGGTGTTGCGGGCCGCCGGCGGCCTGACCGCCACGCTGGACGGGGCGCCCCTTCGCTACGGCCGCACCGGAATGCCGGACGAGGACATCTTCGCCAATCCGCATTTCATCGCCGTCGCCGACACGGGCGTTCTCGAGCGACCGGGTGTCGTTCGGCGCGGGGGCTCCTGATCAATAGGCGCCTTCGGTCTTCAAAAGGCTGATCGGCGTCATCATCAGGATGTAGAGGTCGAGCAGGATCGACCAGTTCTCGATATAGTAGAGATCGTGCTCGAAGCGCTTCTGCAGCTTGTCGGGCTGGTCGATCTCGCCGCGCCAACCCTTGATCTGCGCCCAGCCGGTGATCCCGGGCTTGACCTTGTGGCGGCCGAAATAGCCCTCGACGATCTCGACGAAGGTCTCGTTTCCGCTGGAAATCGCGTGGACCGCGTGCGGGCGCGGTCCGACCAGCGAGAGGTCGCCGCGCAGAACGTTGATCAGCTGCGGCAACTCGTCGATCGAGGTCCTGCGGATGAACCGTCCGACCGGCGTCACCCGCTTGTCGTTCTTGGTGACGATCTGCTTGGCGAGCGGATCGGACATTTCGTGGAAGAGCGATCGGAACTTGAATATCTCGACGATCTGATTGTTGAAGCCGTGGCGCTTCTGGCGGAACAGGACCGGTCCCTTCGAATCCAGCTTGATGGCGATGGCGGTCGCCAGGAAGACCGGCGAGAGAAGGATCAGCGCGAGCGTGGCGAAGCACAGGTCGAAGACGCGTTTGGCGATCCAGTCCCAGTCAGCCAGGGGGCGGTCGAAGATGTCGATCAGCGGCACTTGGCCAACGAAGGAATAGGTGCGCGGGCGAAACCGCAGCTGCGCCGAGTGCGCCGACAGGCGGATGTCCAGCGGCAGGACCCACAATTGCTTGAGCAGCGACAAGACGCGCTGTTCGGCCGACAGCGGGAGCGTGACGATCAGCATGTCGATCCGCGTCAGCCGGGCGAATTCGACCAGCTCGGTCACGGTGCCGAGCTTGGGATAACCGGCGACGATCGGCGGCGATCGATCGTTGTCGCGGTCGTCGAAGATACCGCAGATGCGGATATCGCTGTCTGGCTGGATTTCCAGGTTGCGGATCAGATTCTCGGCGTCCTTGCCGCCGCCGACGATGACCGCGCGCCGCTCCATGCGGCCATTGCGGGCCCAGCGGCGGATGTTGGCGCGCAGCACCAGCCGCGCCAGGACAAGGCTGCCAGAACCCGCGGCGAACCAGGTTCCGAACCAGACGCGGGAATAGGCCGCGTCGTTATAAAGAAAGAATAGCACGACGCTGAGCAGCGAGAGCGCCGCGCCCCAAGCCGCGATGACACGCCAGAGCTGTATGAAGCGGCCCTTGAGGATGCTGAGTTCATAGCCGTCCGCAAGGTTGATCGCGACGAGACCGATGGCTGCCCCGGCAAGAGACAAGACGATGTAGGAAAGCCGGAGAGGGCTGGAAAGGCCGACATACTGCACAAAGACCAGCAGTCCGACGCTGGCGAGGAGGACGAATTCGATCCCCCGCCAGATGCCGGACAGCATCCGCGGCGTGATGAAGTCGTCCTGGTACTGCCTGGCAGCCCGCGCCGCCAAGGCGTTGATCTCGACTGGAGCGGTCGAGGCCGGTGACGGAAACGCCCGCACGACTTCACGGTCGAACGGCAGACCGCTCTCGAAATTTGCCATCCTGTCTCGCTTCCCGCTCGGTCGGCCCGCGCCCCAACACAGGCGCTCCCTCGAGCCGGCGAATATAGTGCGAAAGGGCTAAGATTTGCTTGAGCAGGTCCAGGGCATTCGAGTGAAGGGGGCGGGTACGCGTGACTTTCATCCCGCTTCTTGTGACGGGTCGGACAGGCCCGACCCGCATGATGTGTCCAGCGAAGTCGTTGACCGATGCTCTAGAACCACCGCTCCCGAATGTAGAGCGTGTCGCCGGGCAGGATCGGATCGGAGGTCAGCACCCGGCCGGTGAGGACGCGGCCGCCGACCTGCCGGGTGACGTCAACCGATTCCTGCTCGCCGCGCGGGGTGAAGCCGCCGGCGATGGCCACCGCCTTCTGGACGGTCATGCCGGGAACATAGGTGTATTGGCCACCGGTGGTCACTTCGCCCATGATGAAGAACGGACGATACTGTTCCACCTGGACGGTGATGTCGGGATCCTTGAGATAGCCGTCGCGCAGGTGATCGGCCAGCTCTCGCTCAAGCTGTTTGGTGGTGCGACCGCGCGCCGGCACCGATCCCACCAGCGGAAAGGCGACATAGCCGGCCTTGTCGACTGGGTAGGTGCTGGTGAGCCCAGTCTGTTCGAATACCGTGACCCGCACCACATCGCCGCTGTCGAGGTGGTAGGGCTCGTTCAGTGCCGCGTGAAAGGCCGGCGGCACGGGCTTGTAGGACGCGCAGCCGGCTAGCAGCGCGAGCGTTGTGGCGATCAGGGCCAGCGTCGGTTTGTGCATGGCTGCTTTCCCGTGGCGATCCCATGCCGGCGGGCAGGGCGGCATCTTGTCCGATCTTATAGGCCCGTTAGGGTTAATCGTCGGTAAAGCCGCCGGCTGGTTCCTTCGCTAGGCGTGCCATGCGGCTTAACCACGCGGTTACCGGGACAGGTCAGGATGGGATCGATGCCGTCCGTCCGGAGTAAAATGTTGCGCCGATTTCCGCCGTTGTCTTTTTCGGGACCGCGATGCCACCATATCGCGACGGATGACGCCGAATTTCGTGCGTCACAGGGCGGTCCGTCCGGATGGGGAAGGCGATGAGTGGCGCGCGAACCGGGACGGGCGAGGTCGTCACGGCAGGCGAACTGGTCGCCGGAATTCATCACGGCGCGATCCGTCGATTGGTCGTGCTGTCGACCTGGAGCGACCGACAGCATATCGGTGGTGTCGAGATCGTCCGGCGTCTGACCGCCAGCGGGCTCACATCCGTGCTGATCGATCTGACCCGCGAGGGTCGCGTTGCCGCGGCGATGGGCCTGCGGCCCGATTGCGAGGGCTTCGCCGCCCTTGCGGAGGGGCTTTCCTCGCTCACCGACGTCATTCACCGCGATCACTTCACCCGCGCCCATGTGGTTCCCTCCGCCGGCTACGACATGAGGTTCGCGGACGGGGCGAAGCTGGCGGATCTGCGACTGTTCCTGGCCGCCTTCGCCGAAGCCTACGAATGCACCGTGACCGAATACGATAGGGACGCGATCGATCGGCTGCCGATCATCCTCGATGAGGAAACCGCTCTCGTCATCGCCGGACCGCCGGGCGTGGACGCCTGCTCTGGCGATCTCGTCGATGCGCTTCGCGCGGTTGGCGTCGAGGATTTGCTGTTCATGGAGTCGAGCCGTCTGGCGACGGGGGCAGCCGGATAGGCGGACGAACCGGCGCTATCGGCGCGGCGCCGATTCCATCCATTTGATGACGAGCATCGCCGGAACCACCCAGAGAATCCCGCTGAAAAAGAAATAGGCGAGATGAACCCAACCGCTCGACTCTGCCAGGTACAGGCTGGCAAAAGCGGTGGCGACGATGGCGTAGACGACGACGAGCGTGATCAGGATGACCGCCCCGACGAGTTTCTTGATCCTGATCGGCAATGTCGCGTCTTTCCAAATTGCGGCCCGATGACGAAAGGCTGGCTCTCGGGCGAGCGGGTTTCTCTATGGCGGTTTCGGCCGGGTATTTCCAGCCGGGCAGCTGCGACCTTCCCGCTCTTGATTGCGTCGGACTTTCGGTGCAATGGCATGCGGCATGACGATCCTGGCCCACTCCGATAGCGCGCCGTTCGCGGCGAACCCGACCACGCGCAACCGGGCGGCCATCCGTCTCTGGCTCTATGCGGTCGCGGCGCTGGTCTTCGCGCTGGTCGTGGTGGGCGGCGCCACGCGTTTGACCGAGTCGGGCCTGTCCATCACCGAATGGAAACCGATCCACGGGATCATTCCGCCTCTCTCGGCGGCGGAATGGCAGGAGGAATTCGAGCTCTACAAACGCATACCCCAGTATCAGGAAATCAATCGGGGCATGAGCCTCGATGCCTTCAAGACGATCTTCTGGTGGGAGTGGGCGCATCGCTTCCTAGCCCGGGCGGTCGGCTTCGTCTTCGCGGTACCGCTCGCCTTTTTCTGGCTGACCGGCCGCATCGAGCCGTTCCTGAAACCGAGGCTCCTGGGCATTCTCGGTCTTGGCGCGCTGCAAGGCGGCGTCGGCTGGTGGATGGTGGCCTCGGGCCTCAGCGTCAGGACCGATGTCAGCCAGTACCGGCTGGCGACGCATCTGATCATCGCCTGCTTCATCTTCGCTGCGACGATCTGGGTAGCGCGGGGCCTGGCTGCGAAACGCTACGAGGCGCCGCCGTCGCGCGCCTCCGCGACGGTCGCGGGTATCATTGTGGTGGCTGCCTTGGCGCAGATCTACCTGGGCGCGCTGGTGGCGGGGCTGAATGCCGGCTTCACCTTCAACACCTGGCCGCTGATGGACGGCGCGCTGGTGCCGGACGGTCTTTTCGTCATGCAGCCGGCATGGCGCAATTTCTTCGAGAACGTCATGACGGTGCAGTTCATCCACCGGATGGGCGCCTATGCCCTTCTCGTGATCGTCGCGCTCCACGCCATCGCCGCGTTCGCGCAGGCGCCGGGGACGCGCCACGCCAGACGCGCCGTCGCGCTGTTCGTCTTGGTGCTGGCGCAAGCCGCTATCGGCGTCGTGACGCTGCTCCTCGCCGTGCCGATCAGCTGGGGGTTGATCCACCAGGCCGGCGGCATGGTGGTTCTGGCCGCCGCGGTCGTCCATGCGCGGGCGTTGAAGGGCGAATATCAAGCGCCGGCGCTATCGAATTGATATAGCTCGCTTCGCGGAGCGTTAACCCACCGCATGCCAAGGTTCATCAGGTGATTGAGGTGGACCCTGATGGATCTCGCGATACAGTCGAATGGAGGTCAGCTTTCCAAGGCTGAACTGGTCAGTGCGCTGAGCTACGCGCTCGACCTGACCGAAGGCCAGCCGGAAGGCCATGGCATCCGTTGCTGTTGGATCGGAATGAATGTCGGGCAAGAACTCGGCCTGTCCGACGCCGAGATGAGCGACCTCTATTACACGCTCCTGCTCAAGGACATCGGCTGCAGCAGCAATGCCGCGCGCATCTGCCAGCTGTTTTTGACCGACGACATCGCGTTCAAGCGCGACATCAAGATCGTCGATGACAGCCTGCCGCAGGTGCTTCGCTTCGTTCTCAAGCATACGGGGTTGAAGGCCAATCTCGCCGAGCGATTCCGGACGATGGTCATCGCTTTGGCCCAGGGCGAAAAGGTCGGTCGCGAACTGATCGAAACGCGCTGTCATCGCGGTGCGGACATCGTGCGGCAAATGCGGTTTTCCGAAGCCGTCGCGGCCGGCATTCTCGATCTCGACGAGCACTGGGACGGGAAGGGGCAACCCAGAGGTCTCACCGGCACCGGGATTTCCCTGTTCGGACGGATCGCCCTTCTGACCCAGGTAGTCGACGTGTTCCACACCAGCGCCGACGCGGATTTTGCCCTCAAGGAAGTCGAAAAACGCAGTGGGCGTTGGTTCGATCCCGATCTCGTCGCCGCTTTCGGGACAGTTGCGGCGCGGAAATCCTTTTGGTCGACCCTGGCCTCGCCACGGCTGGACGCGACGGTGGTCGCTTTGGCCCCTCGGCAAGACACGGAGTTTGTCGATGAGGAATTTCTCGACAGCGTCGCCGAGGCCTTCGCCCAGGTCGTCGATTCCAAAAGCCCGTTCACGCACGGTCACAGCGAGCGGGTGGCGCTGTTCACCGATCTTATCGCCGTTGAGCTCGGTCTCGATGCCGAGCACAGGCGCTATCTGAAACGGGTGGCGCTGCTGCATGACATCGGCAAGCTGAGTGTGTCGAACCAGGTGCTGGACAAGCCCGGAAAGCTCGACGACGAGGAATGGGTCGCCATCAAGCGCCATCCCGCCTTTAGCGAAGAGATTCTTGCCCGCGTCAGCGTGTTTCAGGATCTTGCCCGGATCGCCGGGGCTCATCACGAGCGCCTGGACGGCAACGGCTATCCGCGCGGCGTGACGGGTGAGGAGATCTGCTTCGACACCCGCATCCTGACGACCGCCGACATCTTCGACGCCATGACCGCGGACCGGCCCTATCGCAAGGCGATGCCGGTATCGAAAGCGCTGGACATCATGCGGGCCGATGTCGGGACGGCGATCGATGCCCGCTGTTTTCAGGCGCTGGAGACGGTCATGGCAAGCTTCGAGGGCGCCATTGGAGGGCCTCAGCCAGATTGAGACGAGCGCTTTGGGCGCCCGGCGGCTTGGACGCGCAACAAACCTATGGAAATAGCGGAAGCTGCGCGATGCCCGTCGTCTCTTCGATCCCGTAAGCGACATTGAAGTTCTGGATGGCCTGGCCGGCCGACCCCTTCACCAGATTGTCGAGGGTCGAGATCACGATCGCCCGCCCGGGAATGCGGTCCGGCACGACGTTGACGACCACATAATTGGAGCCACGCACCATTTGCGTCTGGGGCAGGACACCCTCGTCGGCCACCGTCACGAAGGTCTCGCCGGCATAGGTTTCGACGAGGCGCTGACGCAGATCGCGGGCGGTCGCCCCATCCGTCAGCCGGACGTAGCTCGTGCAGAGCTCCCCCCGGCTCATCGGGATGAGATGCGGCGTGAAATTGACCCGAAGATCGGCGACGCCGGCGGCGGCGCCGATTTCCTGCTCAATCTCGGCCATATGTCGATGCTTGCCGACCGCGTAAGGGGACAGGCCTTCACCGGCCTCGCAGAATAGCGTGTTCTCCTTCAGGCTCCGCCCGGCGCCCGAAACGCCCGACTTGGCGTCGATGACGATGTCGGAGACGTCGATCATCGCCGCCTTGGCCAGCGGCACCAGTGCCAGAAGCACCGCCGTCGGATAGCACCCAGGGCAGGCGATCAGCCGGGCCTCGCGAAGGGCGTCGCGATTGAGTTCGGTCAGACCGTAGACCGCCTCGCCCTGAATGTCGGTCGCCATGTGGTCGAGCCCGTACCACTCCTTGTAGACGGCCGGGTCGCGCAGCCGGAAATCGGCAGACATGTCGATGATCTTCGTCTTCGGGTGCTTTTCGAAGATGTCCTTGGTGATCGCCTGGGTCGTGCCGTGGGGCAGGCCGCAGAACACCGCATCCACCTCGTTCCAAGGGGCGTCCTCGATGGTCACCAGATCGGGCAGATCGATATGCGATAGATGCCGGAAGACCTCCCGCATCGGCTTGCCGGCGTGACTGTTGGCCGTCAGGACGGCGATGTCCATCGCCGGATGACGGGCGGCCAGGCGCACCAGATCCGCGCCGGTATAGCCACTCGCGCCGAGCACTCCGATCCTGATCTTGTCGGCCATCCTGACTTACCTCGATGTTTTCACGCGTCCGTTCGCGCGCGGAACCGCGCACGTCGATTGTCTCGACGGTTTAGCTGATTTCCTGAACACGTCCAGACCGCGAGCCGGCGTGGTAGCTCCCGGGCGACGGGTTTCGTCGCGAACAGCCTCAGGCGGTGAGCGCCGCCGCCAGTTTTTCGACGATGAAGTCTTGCGTGTCTTCGGCCAGATAGGCGTGCATGGGCAGGCTGATGACGTCCCGAGACAGGGCGTCCGAGACCTTCAGTTCGCCGCCGACGACGGGAAAGGACCGGTAGGCGGTCTGGCGATGCAGCGGTTTGGGGTAGTAGATCGCCGTCGGCACGCCGGCCTCGCGCAGGCTTGCCGCCACCTTCGCCCGGTCGGTGTCGTCAGGTAGGCGAATGGTATATTGCGCCCAGGTCGAGGTGGCGTCGCGCAGGAGCCTCTGCGGTGTGACGATGTTGGAGAGTTTCTGCGCATAGCGCGCCGCGATCCGTCCGCGGGCGGCGATCTCATCGGGAAATATGGCCAGTTTTTCCAACAGGATCGCCGCCTGGAGCGTATCCATCCGGCCGTTCATGCCGATGCGGATATTGTCGTATTTGTCCTCGAAATTCTGGCCATGGACACGCAGCGACGCCATGATCGCGGCAAGCTCCTCGTCGTCGGTCTGGACGGCGCCGCCATCGCCGTAGCAACCGAGCGGCTTGGCTGGGAAGAAGCTGGTCGACACGACATGCGACCAGTGGCTCGACAGTTCTCCGTCGATCGTCGCGCCGTAGCCCTGCGCGGCATCGGATATGAGCTTCAGCCCATGGGCGTCGGCGATCTTTCGGATCGCCGGATAGTCCGCCGGCTGGCCGAACAGATCGACCGCGATGATCGCCTTCGGGACGAGGTCGCCCGCTGCTTTCGCCTCGGCGATGGCGGCCTCGAGGCTCGCCGGGTCCATGTTGAACGTCTCTGGATCTACATCGACGAAATACGGCGTCGCGCCGAACCAGGCGACGACCTCGGCGGTCGAGGCGAAGGTGAAGCTCGGACAGAACACCGCATCGCCGGGCCGGATGCCCCAAGCCATCAACGGCAGCGCCAGCGCGTCGGTGCCGGAGGCGCAGGACAGCGTGTGCGTCATCTGGCCGAAGCGCGACAACGCCGCCTCCAATTCGCGGATCTCGGGACCCATGACGAAGGCGCCGTGATCGAGCACGGCGGCCATACGCCGGTCGATCTTATCGCGAATCCTGTCGCGCTGGGTGGCGAGGTCGATGAAGGGGATGCTTTGGGTCATGGGCCTGATCTGAAAAGGAATCGCCCGTCGGCCGGGCGTTTGCGGTGGTGATCGAAAAGCCGGCGACAGGCCATTCAAAATTCATGTCAGCGTCTTACGCGGGGCTTCGTATGGCGACGAAAATTCGGCGAAGCCATGGCCAACGCCGACGTCCGGGTCATCCCGCGTGCTGTTCCGCCAGGATGCCGAGGACGTACATGGCGACGGTGGCGCCGGCAATCGCCGTGACGTCGCCATGATCATAGGGCGGCGACACTTCGACGACGTCGGCGCCGACGATCGGAAGGTTCTTCAGATGATGGAGGACGGCGAGCATCTTGGCGCTCGACGGTCCGCCGGCGACGGGGGTGCCGGTTCCCGGCGCAAAGGCCGCGTCGAGGCAATCGATGTCGAAGGTCAGATAGGCTTTCTCTCCCCGCGTTCGCTCGCAAATGCGCTCCGCGATGGCCGCGCTCGTCATCTCCTCGACCGCGTCGCCATAAAGGATGTCGATACCGCAATCGTCGGGCGCGTGGGTGCGGATCCCAACCTGAATCGACGTTGCCGGATCGATGAGATCCGCCTCCACTGCCGCTTTGACGAAGGAGCCGTGATCGACGCGCGGCGCGCCGTCGGAGCCGGCGGCGACCGGCCAGGTATCCTGATGGGCGTCGAACTGGATCAGCGACAGTTTGCCGTGGCGGGCGACGTGAGCCTGAAGCAGCGGAAAGGTGATCGAGTGATCGCCGCCCAGCGTCAACAGGAAGCCGGTCTTCTCGAGCAGCGACGCGGCTTCCGTTTGGATCGCTGCGTGGGCGGTTTCCGGCAGGCGGTAATCGAGGCAGCAGTCGCCATAGTCGACGACGCGCATCGTGTCGAACAGGTCGCGATGGAACGGATATTGCGGATCGTTGTCGAAGATCGCCGAGGCGCGTCTGAGCGCCTGCGGGCCGAAGCGGGCGCCGGGCCGGTTGGAGACCGCCGCGTCGAAGGGCACGCCCCAGACGGTCACGTCCGTCGCCTCGACCGCCTTGGTGAACCGCCGCCGCATGAAGGACAGAGCGCCGGCATAGGTCGGGTCGCCGGCGGCGCCGGTCCAATCGTTACCCGCGAATGCGTGGTCGATGCTGTCGCCGGCCATTCGTTGGTTTCTCCGCTTGCCTGAGGGTGGCGCTTGCGCCCGCCGTCGCAGGATGTTCACTCGGCTGGCGATATGGGGTCGCGGCCGGCGATTTCGAGCCCGAAGGCGCGAGAGCTCTCAGCCTGACAAAGAGCTCTTGCCCACGCAATGCTGCGTAGCGTCAGGGGTCGGCGGTCATCCGGCTGGTGAAGCGAAGGCCGACCACGGCGATCCAGGCCAGCAGCCAGGCCTGCTTTTCCCGGTCGAAGAAGAAGCTCTCCAACGCCGCGTTGAGCAGCATGAAACCCAGCACCATGACGAAGAAATCGGCCAGGCGCCGGTTTTCGACGTCCGGCCGGCATCGCGCATAGTCGACAAGCGGAAAAACCAGAATGACGAGGAGAACGATGGCGACCGCCGGCCAGCCGAGCTGCAACACGACGTCGAGGTAGCTGTTGTGGGCGTTGGCCGCGCCGCGCATGTCCCAATCCAGCTCGAACGGCTTCTCGGCGAATTCGACATAGGAGGTCGTCCAGAAATTCTCGTAGCCATGCCCGGTCCAGGGCAGGGGGGCGGCGAGATCGAGCGCGAATTGCCAAAGATCGGTACGGCCCGTGAAGGTCGTTCCCGGGATCAGACTATGCAGGATATCGCCGAAGAACGGCACGATCACAGCGCCAAGAGTCAATGCCAGCATCCCGGCCACCGCCAGGAAAAGGGCGAGCGCCGTTCGTCCGCGCCCCAGCAGGACAGGGCCAAGAAGCGCCATCGCGGCGATCAGCGGCACCAGAGCCAGCGAGGTCTTCGAGCCGGTCTTGAAGAGGAAGACCAGCCCGAGCACAGTCAGGGCGGCGCCGACGAGGGGCCGGCCGCTGCGCACGACGTAAATGCCGGCGAAGACGATCACCGCCATCACCGGTCCGGTGATGTTCTTGTGCGCGTAGATGCCGCGCCAGAGACCGGCATGCTCGGCTTCCACCTCGGCGGCGGTATGGATGGCGCGGTCGGGGATCATGATCACGCCGGCGTAGCTCAGCGCGAGCACCGCGCCGCAGGCGAGGATCAGCGCCGTGCGAAAGCCGCGCGCGTCGGGCGGCAACGTCAGGACTCCGGTGGCCGCCAGCATCGTGGAGAAGGTGAACAGCATGGCCCGCACGCCGGTCGGGGGCCAACCGGCGCCCCACAGCGACAAAGGCAACGGCAGCAGCAGGAGCAGCCACCACGGATTGAGCAGGTGCTTGAGGATGCGCGGATCGGTGACCACGACATGCGTGCCGAGAACGAAGGCGGCGAGCAGCGAATAGCCGACGCGATTGAGGATCACGCCGTCGCCCGTGGCGATATTGGTGGGAAACGGATTGAAGGAAACCAGCAATGCCGTCAGCACAGCCGCCGCGGCCAACACACGGACCAGCCGGACGAGATCGGCCCTGGTGCCCTGCCGTTGCTGGCGAGCAATGGCCGGTTCGAAGCTGGTTTGTATCGACACGGCGCCTTTCCGATCCCACTCTTCGAAAGGCGCGGCCTGACAAGCGCGATGCCTTTTGTTTCCAGAGTGTTATCGGTCAGTGGGGTGCCCGTGCCAAATCCTTCGTTAAGAGTTGGTTAAGCATAAAAATTAGCACAATCTTTATGCTTTCGCCGCTCCGCCCAACAAAAAAGCCGCCGGGCGGACCCGGCGGCTTTGCTGATGCGAGGGGCGACGCGCGGTCGCCGGAGCGCTTGATCAGCGCTTGGAGAACTGGAACGACCGGCGGGCCTTGGCCTTGCCGTACTTCTTGCGCTCGACCACGCGCGAGTCACGGGTCAGGAAGCCGCCCTTCTTCAAGACCGAGCGCAGGCCCGGCTCGTAATTGGTCAGCGCCTTGGAAATGCCGTGACGCACCGCGCCGGCTTGCCCCGAAAGACCGCCGCCGGCGACCGTGGCGACGATGTCGAACTGGCCGTCGCGGCTGGCCGCGACGATCGGCTGGCGCAGCACCATCTGCAGCACCGGACGGGCGAAATAGGTGGCGAAATCACGCTCGTTGATCGTGATCTTGCCGGTGCCGGGCTTGATCCAGACGCGGGCGACCGCGTCCTTGCGCTTGCCGGTGGCGTAAGCGCGGCCGAACTGGTCGAGCTTTTGAACGTAAACCGGCGCTTCGGGCTGGACCGAGGCTTCGGCCGAGCCGAGTTCTTCGAGCGAAGAGAGCTGGGACATTATGCGGCCCTCGTGTTTTTGGAGTTCATTGCCGCGACGTCGAGCGTCTCGGGGTTCTGCGCTACGTGCGGGTGTTCGGCACCGGCATAAACGCGCAGGTTCTTCAACTGCTGGCGCCCGAGCGGGCCGCGCGGCAGCATGCGTTCGATCGCCTTTTCGACGACGCGCTCGGGAAAGCGGCCCTCGAGGATCTCGCGCGCCTTGCGCTCCTTGATGCCGCCGGGATAGCCGGTGTGCCAGTAATACGTCTTGTTGGCGTATTTTTTGCCGGTCAGGACGATCTTGTCGGCATTGACGATGATGATGTTGTCGCCATCGTCCACATGCGGGGTGAAGGTCGGCTTATGCTTGCCACGAAGGCGAAGCGCGACGATGGAAGCGAGGCGGCCGACGACGAGCCCTTCGGCGTCGATCAGAATCCACTTCTTCTCCACCGTCTCGGACTTCTGCGAGAAGGTTTTCATGGGTTGCCCCTGGGTGTTGGTGAGCATCGAGGCAAACCTTCGCAGGCCGCCCTAAGAAAAGAGCGACCCACGGCCGCTCCTCATGCGGCGTGACATACGGCGCGAGGACGCCGCTGTCAACGCGAAAACGTACCCACCGATGATCCCGTAAGCCCTGACAGGCAGGGGATCAAGCGACAGTGGTATTATTTTACCGTGGTTTTTTCGGGTTCCGTCCCGGCCTGGCGCGGCGGAATCGAATAGGTGGCGACCGCGTGGGCCAGAACGTCGTCGCCGCCCGCGTCATGGCTTTCATTGGTCATCGCGACCTCGACCACGGCAAGGCGCTGGCCGAGCTTGAGAATGCGGGCGCTGCCGATCAGCGGGCCGGGCTTCGGCTTGCGCAGGAAATTGATCGAGAGATTCGTCGTGACCGCGTGGGCGACCGGGCCGATATGAGCCAGAACCGCCACATAGGCCGCGACATCGGCAAGGGTGAACAGCGTTGGGCCGGACACGGTGCCGCCGGGGCGAAGGTGGCGATCGTCGGCAAGCAGCCGCATCGTCAGCTGGCCGGGCTCCAGCGCGACGATCGAAAAGCCGCCGTCACGGCCGCCGAGCTGCGGAAACTCGCTTTCAAGGAACGCATCAAGCGCCTCGATTGTCATGATCGGTTGCAACCGGCGTCTCCCATCGGGTGTCGTTCGCTTGTCGGTCCTTCCGATGGCACGAAGCGGCGCCATGATCTAGATAGGGCCGGGGCATCGGCCGGCTGACGCCCCTTCCTGTGAACAAGGAGGACCGGGCATGGCAGACATTTTCGAACTCAATGATACGCGGACCCATCCGGTGGACGTCCAGCGCGCGCCGGGGCTCACTCGGATCGTGTTGTCGAGCCCGCCGGCCAACGCCCTGTCGATGGCGATGATGGAGGCGATCCTGTCGGCCCTGCGGGACGCGGCGGCGGACAAATCCAACCGCGTCGTGGTCATCGCCGCCGAGGGCAAGATCTTTTCGGCCGGGCACGATTTGAAGGAACTGACCGCAAGGCGCGGCGATGCCGATCGCGGCCGGGCGTTCTTCGCGACGACCATGCGCAAATGCTCCGAGCTGATGCAGGCGATCGTCCGCCATCCGACGCCGGTGATCGCCGAGGTGCGCGGCCTCGCGACGGCGGCCGGCTGCCAGCTCGTCGCTTCCTGCGATCTCGCCATCGCTTCCGAGGAGGCGCATTTCTGCACGCCGGGCGTCAATATCGGCCTGTTCTGCTCGACGCCGATGGTGGCGCTGTCGCGCAATCTGACCCGCAAGCACGCCATGGAAATGCTGCTCACCGGCGAGACGATCGACGCGCGCACCGCCCGCGAATTCGGCCTGATCAACCGGGTCGTGCCGCCGGAATATCTCGGCACCATCGTCGGCAAATACGCCACCACCATCGCCTCGAAATCGCCGGTGACGGTGAAGATCGGCAAGGAGGCCTTCTACAAGCAGGCCGAGATGGGGCTCGCCGACGCCTACGACTATGCCGCCAGCGTCATGACCGAGAACATGCTGGCGCGCGACGCCGAGGAGGGGATCGGGGCGTTTCTGGAAAAGCGCAAACCCGAATGGACCGGCGAATGAGCGCCGCCCTGCTCACCTATTCCGACGCGACGATCCGCGACATTCTCGACCGCGTGAAGACCATCGCCCTGGTCGGCGCCAGCGCCAAGTCCGTGCGGCCGTCCTATTTCGTGCTGAAATACCTGCTGGCCAAAGGCTACCGCGTCATTCCGGTCAATCCGGGCCTGGCCGGTCAGGATCTGCTCGGCCAGCGCTGCCACGCCGATCTGAAGAGCATTCCCGAGCCGATCGACATGGTCGACATCTTTCGCGGCGCCGACGCCGTGCCGGGGATCGTCGAGGAAGCGCTGGCGCTCGATCCGAAGCCCAAGGTGATCTGGATGCAGCTCGGCATCCGCCATGAGGACGCGGCGGCGAAGGCGGAAGCCGCCGGGCTCACCGTCGTCATGGATCGCTGCCCGAAGATCGAATTTGCGCGCCTGTCCGGCGAGATCGGCTGGAACGGCATCAATTCGCGGGTGCTCTCGTCGAAGAAGCCGGTGATGGGCAAGGGCTACCAGAGTTTCGGGCTGAACCCGCGGCGGTAGCGGGGAGGGGTGTCAGGCGTCCATCTGACGAAGTGGCGCAACGAATTTCCGGGTTATAGAAGGAAGCGTCGATGGCAATATTTGACAATCATTGCCATATTGCTTCAAGTTCCTGACACTGGTTCGGAGGCTCATTCATGGCCACAATGAACGTCTCGCTGCCTGACCCGATGAAGGCCTGGGTGGAACGTCAGACGGAAGACGGCCGCTACAGCAACGCGAGCGACTATGTGCGCGACCTGATCCGACGGGACCAGGACCGCCAGAACGCGATCGACGAATTGCAGGCGCTGGTGACGGAAGGTCTAGAAAGCGGGCCTGCCCGGCCTTTCGACTTCAAAGGCTTCCTCAGGGCGATGCGTGAGGACGATGCCGGCCGGTAGGCTTGCCGAATACCGGCTGACGCCACAGGCGGAGGCCGACCTCGGCAGCATCTGGCGCTACACGGCGCGAACATGGTCGGCCGACCAGGCCGAAGCCTATGTGGCGAGCTTCGAGAGCAGCTTTCACTTGCTTCTGGGTACCCCGGAGATCGCGCGGGAACGCACCGAGATCACGCCGCCCGTCCGGCTCTACCGGCATCGGTCGCATTGGATCATCTATCGGACCGAAGCAGGACACCTGCTCATTGTGCGCGTCGTCCATGTGCGGCGAAACTGGCAGGCGCTGATCGCGGGCTGAGGCGGTTGACCAAGGATCGCATAGGCGCGTCTGCCCGGCGAGATCGGCTGGAACGGCATCAATTCGCGGGGGGATCGCGTCGAAGAAGCGCGTGATGGACAAGGGTATCAGAGTTTTTAGCCGAACCTGCGGCGGTAAGGAGTAGGGGCGCGTAGTCTCTCGTATCGTTCAAGCGTCGCCATTTGTCATACCTCGGCTGCACTGGTCTTTGATTGATTAACCTATCTGCTAAGCCCGCTCGTATGCGGCGTCGAAATTCGTTGATAGCGGCCACTCTCCCGCACGCCAGCGATCGAAACTTTCGAAGAAAACGCGAACCTCGCGCGCCGCCAGAAATCCAACGTCAAATTCAAGTCGCCCCGCCAGATAAGTCACGCTTCCGCCCCAACGCGGCCGGCTCAACAGGCCTCGCTTGAGCTTATTGCCTTTCAGATGGATGAACAGTTGGTCGACCAGACTCTCGGGCTCGATTTCAACTTGCGGCAGAGCCGTAGCCATAAGGTCGTGCATTTCCCACGCTTTGAGGGGGACCATCATCCACAGATGGCCGTCGATGCCGATCCCGGGATCCGGATCCTCCGGCGGGGTGCCAGAGCCAAATGCCCCAGAGTAGACTCGGACAAAGCGACCCCAGAGTTTTATGTCATCCGTGCTCGGCAGCAGCGGCTTATAAGCCATGGAATTTCTCCAGCTAGCGACGCTACAATATATGCGACGCTATATGTGGCAACGTGTAGGAGCCGCTCCCACCGCCTCATCGCAGAACAATATCCCCGCTCGCGCCGAAAAACGGGTTGACGGTTTCTCGTCCCCTGGCGCGCGCCGTGCTAAGCCGTCGGCGGCATGATGCCGGGAACCGGCCGCCGAGCGGCCGTCGGCGAGATACGCAGGGAGCGAAAGAATGAGCGGACCGGGGTTCGAGACACTATCCATCCATGCCGGCGCCCAGCCGGATCCGTCGACGGGCGCGCGCGCGACCCCGATCTACCAGACCACCTCCTTCGTCTTCGACGATGTCGACCATGCCGCCTCGCTGTTCGGCCTGCAGCAGTTCGGCAATATCTATACGCGCATCATGAACCCGACCCAGGCCGTGCTCGAGGAGCGAGTCGCCGCGCTCGAAGGCGGCACCGCAGCCTTGGCGGTGGCGTCGGGCCATGCCGCCCAGCTCATCGTCTTCCAGGCGCTGCTGCGGCCGGGCGACGAGTTCGTCGCCTCGCGCAAGCTCTATGGCGGCTCGATCAACCAGTTCGGCCACGCCTTCAAGTCGTTCGACTGGCGGGTGAAATGGGCAGACCCGGACGACGTGTCGAGCTTCGAGGCGGCGATCACCGACAAGACCCGCGCGATCTTCATGGAATCCTTCGCCAATCCAGCTGGCGCCGTGGTCGACATCGCGGCGGTCGCGGCGATCGCCCAGAAGCACGGCATCCCGTTGATCGTCGACAACACCATGGCGACGCCATATCTGTGCCGACCGATCGAACACGGGGCCGACATCGTCATCCATTCGCTGACCAAATTCATGGGCGGCCACGGCAATTCGATGGGCGGTGCCATCGTCGACGCCGGCACCTTCGACTGGTCTGCGAGCGACCGCTACCCGATGCTGTCGCAGCCGCGAGAAGAGTATAACGGTATCGTTCTGCACGAGACCTTCGGCAATTTCGCCTTCGCCATCGCCTGCCGGGTTCTCGGCCTGCGCGATCTCGGCCCGGCGATCTCGCCGTTCAACGCCTTCATGCTCCTGACCGGCATCGAGACGCTGCCGCTGAGGATGCAGCGCCATTGCGACAACGCGCTCAAGGTCGCTCAGCACCTCAAAGGCCACGACAAGGTCAGCTGGGTGTCCTATGCGGGTCTCGAAGACGATCCGAACCACGCCATGATGAAAAAATACGCGCCCAACGGGGCTGGGGCGGTCTTCACCTTCGGGCTCAAGGGCGGCTTCGAGGCGGGCGTCACCTTCGTCGAGGCGCTGGAGCTGTTTTCCCATCTCGCCAATATCGGCGATACGCGCTCGCTGGTGATCCACCCGGCCTCGACCACCCACAAGCAGCTCGCCGACGAGCAGAAGATCGCCGCCGGTGCCGGGCCGGACGTGGTGCGGCTGTCGATCGGTATCGAGACCGTTGCCGACATCATCGCCGATCTCGATCAGGCGCTGGCCAAGACCTGATCCCGTTCGCCGGCTTCGACCTCAAACCTGGAACGGTCGCCCATGAGGCGGCCGTTTTGGCTTTCTCGCCAATGACGGAACGAGCGGCGCCGCCGCGCATTTCTGCCGGTCCGATAATCTCTTCTTCCTGCTGAAAGATCCGATATGGCCGAGCATTTCCTAAGATTCGACAAGGACGGCATTGCCGTCGAGACCGGAGCGCCGGCCAAGGAAAAGATCAAGAGCGGCCGCCCCGCCAACAAGACCTGGAACATCGAGGACGACGGCAACGGCCTTTACGCCGGCATCTGGGAATCGACCGCCGGCGAGTGGGAGATCGACTATACCGAGTGGGAGTTCCTGCACATCCTGGAAGGCGTTTCGGTGCTGACCGAGGAGGGCTGTGAGCCGGTCAAGCTCGTCGCTGGTGACAGCTTCGTCATCCGCCCCGGCTTCAAGGGCCGATGGAAGGTCGTCGAGCCGACCAAGAAGCACTACGTCATCAAGGTCTGACCGGAGAGCGGACCCGGATCGCGCCGTGGCGGTCAGATCGATCCGCTCCTGTCAGCGAAGGTGCGAACAGTCGCAACAGGGCGGCGCAAAAAAAAGGGCTCGCAGAATCCGCGAACCCTTTTTGCCATTTTCTCCGTCACAGCCGAATCGGCCCTATTTCTCGTCCATTTTTCGAAATGCTTCGAGCGTGTCCTTGTCGGGCTCGCGCTTGGCACCCGCCTGGGTCGTGCGCTGGTTGTGCTGATCCAGCTGGTTCTTTGCCTGCAAAGCGTTGTCGCCCATCCGTTCGGAGGCGATTTGATCCTCGCTGAGAATATCGGGATCTGTCGTTCCGGCGGGCATGTCGCCACCTTTCGGCGCCGTCTTGTGAGGATTGTCTTGTGCCATTGTCATCTCCATTGGCTGGCGTCGCGGCGCAAGCGTCTCAGCGTTCGATCTCGATCAGGATTTCGTTGCGCTTCATGAAGCCGGGGGTCCAGGGCGGATTGTAGAAGGCGTATTCGGGATCGCTCTTCTGCTTCAGATTGTTGTCCGCCAGATAATTGTAGAGGCTCATCAAGTGCTTGCTGGCGAGCGTTGCATTGAAGTTTCCGGAAAAGCGGATCGCCGCGATGCGTCGCGCCTGAACCTCCTTGATCGCCACGTCGCCATTGCCCGGCTTGGGGAGGCTGGCGAGGGTGAATTTCTTCGGCATGACGAAGCGCACGGCCCAGCCCTTGGTCCGGCCATCGCCTTCGGCCAGCTGCTGGGTCACGGGGGTCGTCATCTTGATCTTCTTGCCGGGGCGGCTGCGGGCGAAAATGTAGTCGGCGAGCGTCTGGAAGCCCATGCGGCGCGCCTTCTCATGATAGCCGCTCTTGACGGTCTCGGCGACGATCATCGCATCGTAATCGCGGATTTCGATCGCCCCGTCCTCGCGGACCACGTCGTAGTCAGGTTCCTCGGTGTGTTCCTGTACCTTCTTGGTGACGAAATACGCCGTGCCGACGACCGCGACGGCACCGCCTACCACGAGAAGCGCGGTCAGTTCCGGCCGGTCACGCAGGTAGTCGATCCCGCGCTGGGGCTGGTTTCCGCCGCGAAAACCCGGAAGGCGGGCCAGGCGCAGATCGGGAAGATGCTGGCGAAAATCACTCAGATAACCGCGCGCTGTGTCGATTCCCTCACCGGCGTCGTCGCGAAGCGAGCGGACGTGGCGGCGGGCCTCGGAGCCGGACGGCATCGACAGGCCGGTCAGAAAGTCCGGCATGTAGCGCGACAGGCCCGTCGGCTCGGTGTGGAACGGCAAGTGCCGGGAAATCGATCGGCGCATCCGCTCGGCTCGCGACGGCCGGGGATCGAAACGGTCGACGACCCGCCCCTCGAGCTCTTCAATGCGCTCGCCGATATCGCTGAGGGCATCGGCAATGCGATCATAGGCGGTGGGCTTGTCGCGGAACATGGGCTGGGACTCCTGCGGTCGTCTGTTGGTGTGCGCCGACACTGGCTCCGGGCACTTAGGTCATGCCGATCGGGCGGTGGCGCAAGAGCATTCGCTGCGATAACGCCACCATGCGCGGTTGGTTGCGTCTGCTAACGACTTTGCCGCGCCTGAGCGCGGTTCTCGGCTGAATTGCCGGCGCGTGCGCGTCGGGCTGGATCACTTATTTTTGGCACGAGTGCAACCAAACCGGAGCTGACGCATTAGCAGGACATCGGGTTTTTCATGACCTGATACTCCAGCCATAATTCGGGCGGCCTCGTGCCGCCCATTTTTTTGCCTGCGGATATCCACGGCGGTTGGGCGTCGGCCGCCGGAGATATCGGCGGGACGACGCCTGTGCGGCGACATCAGACGCGATCGGCCGTACGTGCTGAAGCATCCAGGACCGTACCGAGCCCCCGATCCAGTCGGATCGGCTCGACGGCCGCGAAGCCACCCGCTGCGGTGGCAGCGAAAAACTCCAGTTGGTCGCTGTCCCGTTCGATGACGACGGCCGAGAGCCGGCCGGTGAAGACGGCGCCGGTGTCCATCGAGATGCGGTTTTCCGTAACCACCGGACGGCCACCCTTTTGGGGCTGATGGCCATGCACGACGACGTGGCTGAGCCGTCCGATATGGTCGAGGAAGGGCGCGCGGATCCATAGGCAGTCGTGCGGATCCTGCCGGTCGATCGGCCGACGCGGATCGATTCCGGCATGGACGAAGGCGAAGCTTCCGTCGACCGCGATCGTCGCGGCGCCGGACAGGAGCTCCAAATGCTCCGGTCGATCCTTCAGGATGCGGTGTCGGATAGCGTCGAGGTCGCGGTCCGGGGCGGCGCCATAGGAGGCGAGAGTGGCGGCGCCGCCTTGGTCCAGCCAATTGTCGACCGCGTCGCGGTCGAGTTCACCTTTAAGAAATTGCAGCAACCACCAGTCGTGATTGCCGATGAGCAGTTGGGATTTCGGATGGTTGGCGATCGCTTCGACGACGAGATCGAGGGCGCCGCAACTGTCGGGTCCTCTGTCGACGATATCGCCGAGGAAGATGATCTCCATGGTCGCCTGACGGCCTGCGGTGACCGTATCGAGCCCCTGAAGAAGCGTCGAAAGTAGCCCGGCCGCACCATGCACGTCGCCGATGGCCGCGATCAGGGATGGATATGACGACATGACGGAAACTCTCTTCGCCGGGACGGGGGCGATTTTCTGCGAGGCGTTAATTCGCTCGAAAGTAGAACAACCTAAATTGGTATCACTCCACCCCGGATTGCGGATAAGGCTCTGTCAACTCTTCGAGACACTGGATCGCGGACGTGTTCTTTTTCAAACCGCTGAACAATTTCCGCCTGAATCCGTTGGAGCGGACCTATACTCTTTGCGGACTCGGGCTGGGCACCCTGTTCGCCGTCACCGGACTTTTGATCGATATGCAGGTGCGTCGCTGGCAGGGGCTCGCCCCCGGCTTTGGTGCAACCTTTACGGCGACAGCGATGCACGTCTTAGCGCTGTCGTCGCCGCTGGTGATCGGGCGGGTCTTTCTCGAGATCGGCCGCCGCCAAAGCAAGCTGGAGGATCGGCTTCGGCAGATGCATCAGGCCGAGGCCTTGATGCGCGAGCAGGCCCATTGCGATGCCGTGACAGGGCTGTTCAATCGCTCCTATCTGACCAGCCGGCTGGAGGAGGGAATCGCGAGCCGGTTGTGGCAAAAGCGCGGCGCGCTCGTCTACATGCTCGACCTCGACAAGTTTAAGAAGATCAACGACACCTTCGGTCATCGCGCTGGCGATTTGGTCCTGATCGAAGTCGGTCGACGACTGCGCGAGCTCTGTCTTGATGACGATATTCCGGTGCGTCTCGGCGGCGACGAATTCCTCGTCGTACACTTTCCCCAACCCGGCGAGGGCGCCGAGGACTTTGCAAAAACCCTCATCGCGTGCGTTGGGCAGACCATCGACTTCGAGAATGTGCCGCTAACGCCCGGACTCAGCATCGGGATCGCGCGTGTCGGCGACGATGGCCGGACATGGTCCGACGTCATGCGCTCGGCTGATATCGCGCTCTACCGAGCCAAGTCGAAATATGCCAACGCGTTCGAGATTTACCGGCCCGAGATGCGTCAGGCCAAGGACGCGGAGGCCGAACTGGTCGGCGAGATGAAGCGTGGCCTCGACCGGAATGAATTCGTGCTGCAATTTCAGCCGATCATCGCGGCGCGCGACGGCGCCATTCGCAGTTTCGAGGCGCTTGTCCGCTGGAACCATCCGCGCCGGGGTCAGTTGGCGCCCGCCGAATTCATCCCCGCGGCGGAGAGTTCCGGGCTGATCTTCCACTTGGGCAACCGGGTGCTGGTCGATGCGTGCACGGCGGCGGCCAGCTGGGCGGCGCCGATCGGCGTCGCGGTGAATCTGTCGCCGATCCAGTTCCAGGATGGGCAATTGGCACCTCGGGTGCGGGAGGTGTTGGAAGAGAGCGGCCTTGCGCCAGGTCGCCTGGATCTCGAAGTGACGGAATCACTCCTGCTCGATCCGACCCCGACCGTCATTCGCATGATCGCCGAACTCCGCGAAATCGGCGTCAAGATCACCATGGACGATTTCGGTACGGGATTTTCCAGCCTCGGAAATCTCCGGCAGTTCCGCTTCGACCGCCTCAAGATCGATCGCTCGTTCACCCAGGAACTGGCATCGGGCGAAGAAACGGCCGAGATCGTGCGCACCATCGTCCGCATGGCGGCGACTCTGCGCATGGAGACGGTGCTCGAAGGGGTCGAGAACGAGCGTCAGGAGGTCTTCGCCAAGCTCGAGGGACTCGATGAGGTGCAGGGATTCTTCTATGCGAAGCCGATGAACGGCGACGCTGTCCACCGCTTCCTGGCCGAGCGCGCTGGGGCAGCACGAGTGGCCGGCGGAAGCGCCGCTTGAGCCGTCTACCAGACTATCCGAGCTGCTCGCTTAAAAGGCCCAGGTGCGCGCCTTCGAGATCAGGAAATCGCGGAAGACCTTGAGCTTCGCCGCATTGCGCATCTGCTCGGGGTAGCAAAGATAGGTGTCGAAAGTCGGCATCTCCATCTCCGGCAGAACCTGCACGAGCTTGGCGCGCTTGTCGATCATGTAGTCCGGCAGCAGCGCCACGCCGATGCCGCTCTCGATGGCCGAGCGGATGGCGATCAGATTGTTGATCTGCAGGATCGGGTGGCGCATTTTGCCCTCTGGAAGGCCGACCGTTTCGAGCGTGTTCAGATTGCGCAGATAGTTCGGAGCCGGCTCGCCGAAGGTGATGATCCGGTGCTTGTCGAGATCTTCGATCGTTTCCAGCGGCCCGAAGCGGGCGAGGTACGACGGCGCGGCGTAGACGTGAAGATGCACGGTGAACAGGCGGCGCTGGATCAGGTCCGGCTGCTGCGGCTGTCTGAGGCGGATCGCCGCGTCCGCCTTGCGCATCGTCAGGTCGATCTCCTCGTTATCGAAGACCAGCTGCAGCTCGAGTTCGGGGTAAAGCTCGAGAAATTCCTTCGAGCGCTCCGTCAGCCAGCCGGAGCCGAGGCCGACCGTGGTGGTCACGCGCAGCTTGCCGGTTGGCTTCTCGCGGGTTTCGGTGAGCTGCATGCGGACCTGTTCCAGCCGCTTGAGAACCTCATTGGCGGTCTGGAACAGCAGTTCGCCCTGTTCGGACAGCACCAGGCCGCGAGCGTGCCGATGAAACAGCGGCGCGCCGATCTCCTGCTCAAGGGCGGCGACCTGCCGGCTGATCGCCGACTGGCTGAGGTTGAGAGCGTCGGCGGCGTGGGTAAACGAGCCGGCTTCCGCGGCTGCGTGAAAAATCCGCAGTTTGTCCCAGTCGAGCGCCATGGGGTGTCATCTCCAGACGGCTTTGGAGCGGGGCGTTCCAAGACGCCCGCCCGCTGCCGCTATTCCGCCGCTTGGCGTTCGTTGTCGAGCGCCTGGGCGGCGAGCCATTTCTCGGCTTCCAGTGCTGCCATGCAACCGAGGCCGGCCGCGGTCACCGCTTGGCGATAGACGTCGTCGGCGACGTCGCCCGCCGCATAGACGCCCGGCACCGAAGTCTGTGTCGTGCCGGGTTCCACCCACAGATAGCCGGACGGCTTCTGTTTCAACTTTCCGACGAATAACTCGACCGCCGGCGCGTGGCCGATGGCGACGAACACGCCGTCGGTCGCCCGCTCGCTGACCTCGCCGCTCACGCGGTTTTTCAGGCGAACGCCATTGACCGATTTCAGCGGCTTGACGACCCCCAGGATCTCCTCGACCTCGGTGTCCCAGACGATTTCGACATTGTCGGCGGCAAACAGGCGGTTCTGCAGGATGCGCTCGGATCGCAATTCGTTCCGGCGATGCACCAGGGTAACCGACTTGGCGATATGCGACAGATAGAGCGCTTCTTCCACGGCCGTGTTGCCGCCGCCGACAACGACGACGTCCTTGCCGCGGTAGAAGAATCCGTCGCAGGTGGCGCAGGCCGAGACGCCGAAGCCCTGAAAGGTCGTCTCGCTTTCCAGGCCGAGCCATTTGGCCTGGGCGCCGGTGGCGATGATCAGCGCGTCGCAGGTGTAGACCGCGCCCGAATCGCCGGTCAGTCGAAACGGCCGCCGGTCGAGATCGGCCTCGACAATGACGTCGCTGGCGATCTCCGCTCCGACATTGAGCGCCTGGCTCTTCATCTGCTCCATCATCCACGGACCCTGGACGGGTTCGGCATAGCCCGGATAGTTCTCTACATCGGTCGTGATGGTCAGCTGGCCGCCTTCCTGAAGGCCGGCGACGAGCAGCGGCTTCATCATGGCGCGTGCCGCGTAGATCGCGGCGGTGTATCCTGCAGGACCAGATCCGACGATCAGAATGTCCACATGGCGTTCGGTCATGACGGCCTCGCTCGATTGGCGTCTGGCAGATGGCATCGCAAGTCGGCCCGTTCAATAGACGAGGGGGTGCGGTGCTGCAACACAAGGCGTCCGAGAGCTGTTGACGGCGGCATGGAGCGTTGCACCGATTGCCGATCCGGGGGCGAGAGGATATGAAAGCCCGCTGTTTCATGGCCCTTTAGCGCTGGCCTGCATTTTCCCGGAGCCGTTCCATTTTCAGGACCATCGCCCACGTCACCTCGATTTTCGGGCTCGCACTGGCGGCGGCGATGATCATTCCGGCACTGGTGGACCTTGCCGACGAAAACGAGGAATGGCGGGTTTTCATCGGCACCAGCCTGCTGGTCGGCATGGTCAGCGTGCTCGTCGCCGTGGCGACGCGCGGCGAACGCCCCAAATTCACCCAGAGACTCGGCTTCTTGCTTGTCACGACAGTCTGGCTGGTGGCGGTTCTCGTCGGCTCGCTGCCGATCTATTTTTCGGAGGTCAATGTCACCTTCGCCGGTGCCTTCTTCGAGTCCATGTCGGGGCTGACGACGACCGGTTCGACGGTGATCTCCGGCCTCGACGCGCTGTCGCCGGGCATCTTGATGTGGCGGTCGCTGCTGCAATGGCTCGGCGGCATCGGCATCGTCGGCATGGTGCTCTTGATCCTGCCATCGCTGCAGGCCGGTGGGTTGGCGCTTTTCCACATGGAAAGTTCGGACAAGTCGGACAAGGTCCTGCCCCGGATCAACCAGCTGGTCGGCGGACTGGTCACGGCCTATGTCGTCCTGACCACCCTTTGCGCGATAACCTACACCGCTCTCGGGATGAGCTTCTTCGACGCAGTCAATCACGCCATGACGACCGTGGCGACCGCCGGCTTTTCGACGCATGATGGTTCGATCGGGTATTTCGAAGACAAGCGCATCCTGCTCGCCGCCATAGTGTTCATGATCCTTGGGGCATTGCCCTTCGTGATCTACATCAGGGCGTTCCTGCCGAGACGCTTCCAGCTATGGCGCGACCCCCAGATCGCCGTCTTCCTGATGATCTGCCTGGTGCTGAGTCTCGCCATGGCGGTGACGCGCCGGGTCGTGAACGACACGCCCTTCGGCGAGGCGCTGCTGTCCTCGGCGTTCAATCTGGTCTCGATCATCACCACTACGGGTTATGCGTCCGAAGACTATACGCTGTGGTCGAATGCCGCGATCGGCCTGTTCTTTCTCGCCACCTTCCTCGGCGGCTGCGCCGGGTCGACGACCGGCGGCATCAAGGCCAACCGGCTGGTCATCCTTTATCTGCTGGTCCGCTCGAGCTTTCGCCGGCTGGTGCGGCCGCATGCGATCATTCGCTTGAAATACGGCAATGACGACATCTCGCCGCAGACCATCCAGACGGTCACGATCTTCTTCTTCCTGTTTTTCGGCGCGCTGTTGATGGGCACGGTGTTGCTGACGATGTTCGGCCTCGACATCGTCACCGCCTTTACCGGATCGTTGACGGCGCTGGCCAATGTCGGTCCCGCCTTCGGACAGATCATCGGCCCGGCGGGCAATTTCGGCTCGCTCCCGGATCCGGTCTTGTGGATCCTGTCGATCGGCATGCTGCTCGGCCGGCTGGAACTGGTAACCGTTCTCATCCTGCTGTTTCCGTCGGTCTGGCTGGATTGATGGTGGTGTGCGCCGTCCCGGTCGCTGGGCCGTCCCTCGATCGGAGCTGACCGGGAGCCCGCATGCGTATCGTCTATATCAATCTCGATAGGGCCATCGAACGGCGCGCCTTCATGGAAGAACAGAGCGCCGCGCTCGGGCTGCGCTTCGAGCGTTTTCCAGCTGTCCGTGCGGACGATATCTCGGACGAGACCGCGCGCACCCTCGGGAAAGGCTGGGAGCGGCCGCTGACGAAGCCGGAGCTGGCCTGCTTCCTGTCCCACCAGACGCTGTGGTCCGAACTGGCTCGCGGCAAGGAGCCCATGCTGGTCCTGGAGGACGACGTGGTGCTCTCCGGCCGACTTGCCGCGGCGTTGCCGCGATTGACCGGATTGACCGATGTCGATCTGGTCAATCTGGAGAGCTTCGACCGCAAGCGGTTCGTTGCGCGCAACGGGCGTGCGCTCGGCGCAATCTCCATCGTCCGGGTTCATCGCGACAAATCAGGATCGGCTGCCTATCTGCTGTGGCCGAGCGGCGCACAGAAGCTGCTGGCGCGCGCCCGGCTCGGGGCCGCGCCAGTGGATGCCTTCATCCATTCGCTGAAACGCCTCGTATCCTATCAGGTGGAGCCGGCGCTCGCGATGCAGCTGCACATCCTGAAGGCGAGGGGCATCGAACCGCCGATCCCCATCGGTTCGACCATTCAGGCCTCCCGGCAACGGCTTGCGGTCACACCCGAAAATTTGCCCTTCCACCTCCGGCGCCTGACGACGCAGGTGAAGCTGGCGGGAGACCATGTCATGCGCCTGTTCGGCCGGCGGTACCGGCGAACGCGGGTCGACGATGGCGATTTTCAGCCACGGTCCGCGGCGGACCAGAGCCGTTCATAGACACGCTGGATTTCCGCAGCCTCGCGCGCCAGGGGAAATTTCGCCCTGACATGGGCGAGCGCCGAAGCGCCGGCGCGCGCTAAAGCATCGGGGTCGGACAGATAGGCCTCGACGGCCGCCGCGAGCGCTTTTTCGTCGCCGACCGGAACGATGCGTCCGGTCTCGCCCTCGATGACCATGTCCCGGAACGCGCCGGCGTCGCTGACGACGACCGCGGCGCCGGACGCCATCGCTTCCAGCGGGGTCAGGCCGAAGCCCTCGTTGCGCGGCGGCGCGACGTAAAGATCGAAGGCCCGGAACCACGCCGTCACATCCTCGACCTCGCCGAGGAAGCGGATGCGTTCATGGAGCCCGGCGGCCTCGACGCGGCGCCGCAGATCGGCGTCGAACCCTGCGTGCTCTGCCGTGGCGCGGCCGGTGACGATGGCTGTCCATTCGGGATGGCGCGGCAAGAGGGCGATCATCGCGTCGATGAACAGGTCGGTGCCCTTCTGGTGGCGGATGCGCCCCGAGCAACCGATCAGCCGCCGCCCGGCGAGACCGAGCTCGGCCTTCTGTGCCTCGCGCGACGGTGCCGGATGAAAGCGATCGAGGTCGATGCCGTGCAGGACGATCTCGGCCGGGACCGTGAGGTAGCCGGCGCTCCTGCCGCTCGTCGCGATCACCGCGTCCATGCGCCGGATGAGCCCGCGCGTCCAGCCGGTGTGGCGGCGTTGCGCGGCGGAGGTGAAGACGAGCCGCAGCGGCATCCGCAGGATGTCGCGCAGCACGATGCCGGCCAGCATCTCCACGTTGCGCCGGGCATGCCAAATGCGGAACGGCCGTCCTGTCGGACGCGACCAGAGGCCGGGCATGTCGTGAAGACGCAACTTCGGCAGGTGGTCCGGCAAACCCGGTCCCAGCGCCGCGATTCCGAGCGAGCGTGCTTGGAGGGGGACGAGCTGGACGATCGTCGAGGTCACGCCGGACAGCCGGCGTTTGAAGTTCGGCGCGATGACCGCGATGTCTCGAACGTTCATCTGGGCGACTCCGTCACGGCGCATTCGACCCTTACGGCCAGCTCAAGCGACGGCGAAGGGCAGGGGGGCCGTTTCAGCACCGCCAAACCTCGCCCACGCGCTTGCACGCACCCCATCCCCTCTTTCCTTGGGGACAGGGTGTGCCGTCTCGAAGGTCCTTTGCGCCTACGCCCAGCTGACCTGAAGGATCTCGTAGGACCTTGCGCCGCCCGGCGCCGCGACCTCGACGGTGTCGCCCTCGCCCTTGCCGATCAAGGCGCGGGCGATCGGCGAGGAGATCGAGATGCGTCCCATCTTCACGTCGGCTTCCTGGTCGCCGACGATCTGATAGACCTTCTCCGCCTCGGTATCCTCGTCGACGAGCTTGACCGTCGCGCCGAACTTCACCTTGTCGCCGGACAGCTTCTTGACGTCGATGACCTCGGCGCGGGCGGTCAGGTCCTCCAACTCGAAGATGCGCCCCTCGTTCAGGCTCTGGGACTCCTTGGCGGCATGGTACTCGGCGTTTTCCGACAGGTCCCCGTGTGCGCGCGCCTCGGAGATCGCCTGGATGATCCGTGGCCGCTCTTCCTGTTGGCGACGGCGAAGCTCCTCCCGTAGCGCATCAAACCCGTGGGTCGTCATCGGGACCTTTTCCATGGCCTCCACCTTTCCCATGCGCGGGCGTGCCGCGACATCGTCTTTTCGTTGGTTGCCGGCAGGCCGAGGCCCGACGCCGGAGCACAATAATAAACCGGCCCCGAACGGCAGCGACCGTTCGGAACCAGCGAGACAATCCGGACAGTGACGGTGCCTGGCGTCCCGTCCGAAGGGCGCGTTTTAGTCAGGCAGCCGTAAAGTACGATTGCAACGGCCGAACTTCAAGATTGCCGGTCCGGAGTGCGGCGATCGCCTCGGCGGCGGCGCTCATCCCGGCCAAGGTCGTGTAGTACGGCACCTTGTGGATCAACGCCGCGCGGCGCAGCGAGCGCGAATCGGACAGCGCCTTGGCGCCCTCCGTGGTGTTGAGGACGAGCTGCACCTGACGGTTGCGAATCGCGTCCTCGATATGCGGGCGTCCCTCCAGGACCTTGTTGATCTTCTCGGCGGCGATCCCGTTATCGATGAGGAAGCGCTGGGTGCCGCCCGTCGCGATCACTTTGAAGCCGAGGTCGTAGAGCCGGCGGACGGGCGCGAGGGCCCGCTGCTTGTCCCCGTCACGAACCGAGATGAACACCGTACCGTCGCGCGGCAGGTCGACACCGGCGCCGAGCTGCGACTTGGCGAAGGCGACGGCGAAGTCGTAATCGAGGCCCATGACCTCGCCGGTCGAGCGCATCTCCGGGCCGAGCAGGGTGTCGACGCCGGGGAAGCGGGCGAACGGGAACACCGCCTCCTTGACCGCGATGTGCTTCAGGCCGCGCGGGTCGGGCGCGCCACCATAGGCCGCGAAGGCCGTATCGAGGGTTTCGCCGGCCATGATCCGCGCCGCGACCTTGGCGATCGGCGAGCCGATGGTCTTGGCGACGAAGGGCACGGTGCGCGAGGCGCGGGGATTGACCTCCAGGACATAGATGTCGTCGCCCTTGATGGCGAACTGGACGTTCATCAGGCCGCCGACCTTGAGCGCCAGCGCCATGTCGCGGGTCTGGCGGGCAAGCTCGTCGGTGATCGCCGTCGACAGCGAGCGGACCGGCAGCGAACAGGCCGAATCGCCGGAATGGATGCCGGCTTCCTCGATGTGCTCCATGATGCCGGCCACATAGGTGGATGAGCCGTCCGACAGGCAGTCGACGTCCACCTCGATCGCGTCCTTGAGATAGGAGTCGATCAGCACCGGCGATTTGCCCGAGACGACCACGGCATGGGTGATGTAGCGCTCGAACTGCGGTTCGTTGCGGACGATCTCCATCGCCCGGCCGCCGAGCACGTAGGACGGGCGAATGACCACCGGATAGCCGATTTCGGCGACGATCTTGCGCGCTTCCTCGACCGAGCGGGCGATGCCGTTGCGCGGCTGGCGCAGACCCAGATCGGTGAGCAGCTTTTGAAAGCGGTCGCGATCCTCGGCGAGGTCGATCGCGTCCGGCGAGGTGCCGAGGATGGGAATGCCGGCCTTTTCGAGGGCGTCGGCGAGCTTCAGCGGCGTCTGGCCGCCGAACTGCACGATGACCCCCTGCAGCGTCCCCCTGGCCTGTTCGACCTTCAGGATCTCCAGCACGTCCTCGGCCGTCAGTGGCTCGAAATACAGCCGGTCCGACGTGTCGTAGTCGGTCGAGACGGTCTCGGGATTGCAGTTGATCATGATCGCCTCGAAGCCCGCGTCCTTGAGGGCGAAGGCGGCGTGGCAGCAGCAATAATCGAACTCGATGCCCTGGCCGATCCGGTTCGGGCCGCCGCCGAGGATGACCACCTTCTTGGCGTCGCTGACCTCGGCCTCGGACCGCGGCGCGCCGGCGAAGGGCCGCTCGTAGGTCGAGTACATGTAAGGGGTCGGCGAGGCGAATTCGGCGGCGCAGGTGTCGATCCGCTTGTAGACCGGATGAATGTCGAGCCGGTCCCGCAAGGCGGCGACATCCGCCTCATCCTGACCGACGAGCTTCGCCAGCCGGGCATCGGAAAAGCCGACCGACTTCAAAAAGCGCAGATTGTCGGCGTCCTTGGGCAATCCGTGCTCGCGAACTCGCGCCTCGAGGTCGATGATCGCCTTGATGCGGGCGATGAACCACGGGTCGATCTTGCAGGATTGGTGAACCTGCTCCGGACTGGTGCCCATGCGCAGCGCCTGGGCGACCATCAGCAGCCGATCCGGCGTCGGTGTGCCGAGAGCGGCGCGGATGGCGTTCTTGTCGTCGCCTTCGCCAATGCCCGGAATCTCGATCTCGTCGAGCCCGTCAAGTCCGGTCTCCAAGCCTCTCAGCGCCTTTTGCAGCGATTCCTCGAAGGTCCGGCCGATCGCCATGACCTCGCCGACCGACTTCATTGCCGTGGTCAGATACGGCTCGGCCCCGGGGAATTTCTCGAAGGCGAAACGCGGGATCTTGGTCACGACATAGTCGATCGAGGGCTCGAACGAGGCCGGCGTCGCGCCGCCGGTGATGTCGTTGTCGAGTTCGTCGAGCGTGTAGCCGACGGCGAGCTTCGCCGCGACCCGGGCGATCGGAAAGCCGGTCGCCTTGGAAGCCAGCGCCGATGAGCGGGAGACGCGCGGGTTCATCTCGATGACGACCAGGCGGCCGTCCTCCGGGTTCACCGCGAACTGCACGTTCGAGCCGCCGGTTTCCACCCCGATCTCGCGCAACACCGCGATCGAGGCGTTGCGCATGATCTGGTATTCCTTGTCGGTCAAGGTCAGCGCCGGCGCGACGGTGATCGAATCCCCGGTATGGACGCCCATCGGGTCGATGTTCTCGATCGAGCAGATGATGATGCAATTGTCCGCCTTGTCGCGAACGACCTCCATCTCGTACTCTTTCCAGCCGAGCACGCTCTCCTCGACTAGCACTTCGGTGGTCGGCGAGGCGTCGAGCCCGCCCTCGACGATCTCGAAGAATTCCGAGCGGTTGTAGGCGATGCCGCCGCCGGTTCCGCCGAGAGTAAAGGACGGGCGGATGATCGCCGGCAGGCCGACCGCGTCGAGCGCCTCCGCCGCGGCGGCCAGCGCCCGTGTCATGTAGCGCTGCTTGCGATCGGATTCGCCAAGCTGCCACGCGTCCTCGAGCGCGGTCAGCGCCGCGTCCCGCTCGGCCGGATCGGAGATCGCGTGGATGATCTCGGCCTTGCGGTCGTCATGGACCCGGCGGTCGGCGGCCTTGGCATCGGTGGCGTTGGCCAGCAGCGAGCGCGGCGTCTCCAGGCCGATTTTCGCCATCGCCTCGCGGAAGAGGGCGCGGTCCTCGGCCTTGTCGATGGCGTTCGCGTCGGCGCCGATCATCTCGACACCGTATTTCTCCAGGACGCCCATGCGCCGCAGCGACAGCGCCGTGTTCAGCGCCGTCTGCCCGCCCATCGTCGGCAGGATCGCGTCCGGCCGCTCCTTGGCGATGATCTTGGCGACCACTTCGGGCGTGATCGGCTCGATATAGGTGGCGTCGGCGAGATCGGGGTCGGTCATGATCGTCGCGGGGTTCGAATTGACCAGGACGATCCGGTAGCCTTCCTCCTTCAGCGCCTTGCAGGCCTGGGTGCCGGAATAGTCGAATTCGCAGGCCTGGCCGATGATGATCGGGCCGGCACCGATGATGAGGATGGTGTGGATGTCGGTGCGTTTCGGCATGGCAAGCTGTCGTCCGGTTGGGTTGCGCGCCAAGATTCCGCCCGCATCAGGGATGCGGCCGGTTGCGGCGGGTTCTGTCGAGGCTGAGGCCGGCTTATAGGCAAGCGGATCGCAATCCGAAAGAGCCGGCGGCCCGGAATCGTGTCGCTTTCCCAAATTCTCCGGTGCGGTGCCTTTCGCGCGTTCCGGCGGCGCCACACCCTGTCACGATCGCATCAATCGTCGCTTTGAGGCGCTGGGATGGGACGGGCCGCCGCCGGCTACGCTTCCACCGGCGCGGATTTTTCCTTCGCCGCCGTGCCGCGCAGCGGACCCCCGTCATAGCTGTCGTAGCCGAGCGACAAAGCGAGGCAGGCGAGTTCGACGGTCTTCGGGATTTCCACCGCCTTGCCGTCGCGGTGGCCCTTTTCGTAATACTGGATGACCCGCTTCTTCAGGCCGAGCCGCTCGGCGGCGTCCTTCTGCTTCAGCCCGAGCGACTTGCGCCAGGTTCGAAAAGCCTCCGGGTCCATCGGAACTCCCCTTCCTACAGCCACGTCGTGAGGCCGCCCCGCCGCGGCGACCAGCTTCGAGAAAGCCGGGTCTGCTTAGATCGTCGCCTTGGCAAAGTCGATTCCACGGCCGCGGATTCCCTTGGTCGACGCCCCTAAAAAATGCACCTCGTGCGCAATAATTGCTTGACTTGACGCACAGAGTGCGCATTTATGAATGGATTGCAATCGAGCGACGATCATTCCTTCAGGTTGAAGTTAATCGGATGGAAGGCTTCGGGCGCTAGAGCATCGGGTCGAAAAGTGGAATCCGGTTTTCGGATCATTCCGATGCTCAATCAAAATGTTAGAGCGTCCTTTGTGCGTCCGAATGGACGCCCGGCGCTCTGAGACTGGCACATCGAACGAGGAGCGCGAACATGCTTTCGGATATCATCGTCGGCCGCTCTTCCTATGGCGGCGACCGGGGCAGGGACGACCTGCACCGTCAC
Source organism: Aurantimonas coralicida (assembly GCA_011050685.1). Lineage (GTDB taxonomy): Bacteria > Pseudomonadota > Alphaproteobacteria > Rhizobiales > Rhizobiaceae > Aurantimonas > Aurantimonas coralicida_A. Next base: position 39,206 of record DRFF01000169.1, on the reverse strand, counting down.
GCCACTTTCAGCTGCGGCTTCCGCAGCTGGATGAAGCGGCTCTTGATGCGGTTCCGCGCGGCTTAAGCCGCCGGCGGACCGAAATACCCTTAGACAGCATGAAGGCGCCGGATCACTCCGGCGCCTTCATGCGTTTGGGCTTTTTGACGGGGGCGCCGCTCAGGCGGCGATCTTGCCGGCCTTGTGATCGTCGATCATCCGGAAAAACCGCTGGAACAGATAGTGCGAATCCTGCGGGCCGGGCGAGGCCTCCGGATGATGCTGCACCGAGAACACTGGCTTGCCGGCAACGCGCAGGCCGCAGTTCGAGCCGTCGAACAGCGAGCGGTGGGTTTCCTCGACGCCGGCCGGCAGAGAGTCCGCCGCCACCGCGAAGCCGTGGTTCATCGACACGATCTCGACCTTGCCGGTGGTGAAATCCTTGACCGGATGGTTGGCGCCGTGATGGCCCTGATGCATCTTCTCGGTCCGCCCGCCCAGCGCCAGCGCCAGCATCTGGTGGCCGAGGCAGATGCCGAATACGGGCACGCCCTTGTCGACCAGCGTCTGGATCGTCGGCACGGCGTAATCGCCGGTCGCGGCCGGATCGCCCGGACCATTCGACAGGAACACCCCGTCCGGCTCGTGCGCGAGGATCTCCTCGGCGCTCGCCGTCGGCGGCACCAGAACGACCTTGGCGCCCTGGCCGGCCATCAGCCGCAGGATGTTGCGCTTGGTGCCGTAGTCGATCGCCACGATCGTGTAGCGCGGCGCCGCCTCGGCCGCATAGCCTTCGTTCCACACCCAGGGTTTTTCGTCCCAGACGGTGGTGTCGCCGCTGCCGACATCCTTTGCCAGATCGAGCCCGACGATACCGCCCCAGGCCGCCGCGCGGGCTTTTAGCGCGTCGAGGTCGAAGTTTCCGTCCGGATCGTGGGCGATCACCGCGTTGGGCATGCCGGTCTCGCGGATCAGCGCCGTCAGCGCCCGCGTGTCGACGCCCGACAGCGCGATGACGCCGCGCTCCTTCAGCCAGGCGTCGAGATGGCCCGACGAGCGATAGTTCGACGGCTCGGAAATGTCGGCCCGGAAGATCGCGCCGACGGCCCCGGACGCCTTGGCCGGGGTCAGGTCTTCCTGGTCCTCGGCATTGGCGCCGACATTGCCGATATGCGGGAAGGTGAAGGTAACGATCTGGCGGCTGTAAGAGGGGTCGGTGAGAATTTCCTGATAACCGGTCAATGCGGTGTTGAAACAGACCTCGCCCTCGATCGCGCCGGTCGCGCCGAGGCCGAAGCCCTCGATCACGGTTCCGTCCGCGAGCACGAGGAGCGCGGTTGTCTTGCGCGTCGTCCAGCCGTCGGTCATGGTCTCACCTTTCAGTCGTCGAATATGCCGGCGCATTGCCACAATCGGGGCGCTATCTGCCAGGCATTGCGTCGGTTCGCCATGATATCGGCGCATGGCTGCCTTGGCGCAACCGCCCTTGCGCGCCGCCCGGCAATTCTCTACATCCGCGCCGCATTGCACTGCAAGAGGCGGCGTCGTCATTGGCGGATGGCCGCCGGTGCGGCATATTCGGGCGCCACGTCCGATGCAATTGAGAGACAGGCCCGGTCAAGATCGAAGCCCGCCCCCGCTTGTAGGGGCACCGGGGCTTTACCTACGTGAAGAACAGGTGTCGATTACGCGCCACGCTGGCCGACTTCGGTCCGCGCGGGCGGATTTGACGAAACGCGAAAGTCACCACCATGCGCGAGCATCTCGCGGACGCTTTGAACACAGCGACCAAAAGCCAGGACAAACGCCGCATCTCGACCCTGCGGCTGATCAACGCGGCGATCAAGGATCGCGACGTGGCCAACCGCAATGCCGGGCGCGACCCGGTCGGCGACGAGGAGGTGCTGCACATCCTCGTCAAGATGATCAAGCAGCGGGTTGAATCCGCCAAGGACTACGAGGACAGCGGCCGGCTGGAACTGGCCGAACAGGAGCGCGACGAGATCGCCGTCATCCGCGATCTGTTGCCGCCGCAGCTCGACCCCAGCGAAATGGAACGGGCTTGCCGGCAGGTGGTCGAGGAGACCGACGCCAAGGGCCTGCGCGACGTTGGCCGCTGCATGAACGCCCTCAAGGAACGCTTTCCCGGCAAGCTCGACATCGGCAAGGCCTCGACCGTAGTGAAGGGGTTGCTCCGATAGGGGCGGGCCGTTTGCGGGCCAAGGGGCTTTCCCGGCGCCTTGGCGACGCGAGACCGAGGAATTCCGAGACAGACGCCGGCAGCTTTGCGCCCTTCTTTGCTGTTCAGGGCGCATCTGCGAACGCTCGAAAGCGGTCATTCGCACTCAGCAAGTGCGGCGTCCGCGCGGTCTGCTAGATGTTTGATCCCAAGGTTTGATGGTGCAATCTTCTCGCACGAATGGAAGGAGGCACCTCTGGCGGCCGGCGCTATAGGTGAAGCAAGAGCCGCCGAATCATCGGCGCGCGAAGGGATCGGGCGCCGCCGGCGCGATGGTCATGATCCGATCAGACTGACACCCTGGTCAGAGGCGACAGCCTGAAAATGGCGTTCCGACCTCGATGGGCAGGACTATCGACTGCCCTCAGGGAACGAAACCGTGAAGCAGGAGCTGCCATCCGGCTGGCGACCGACGGTTAGCTCCCCGCCAAGCTGTTTCGCAAGTGAGCGCACTACCCGCATTCCCAGGCTTGTGCTCGCAACGGCAGGATCAAAATCGTCCGGCAGATTACAGCCTTCGTCGCAGACGATCAGCGAATGCCCCTCATTTTCGACCTCATAGAGCACGTCGATCCGCCCCGATCCGTGTTTGGCGGCGTTCGTCACCAGCTCGTTGACAATCAACCCGATCGGCTGAATCCAACTGTTCGGCACATCGCCCTCTGCGCCCTCCACGCGGATCGGTCGGTCTAGAATCGCCCCGAGGTCCTCACCAAGCCGCTTGAGGAAGGCGATGCACGACGTCGTTTCGGTATCTCCGGCATAAAAGTGGCGGTGTACCTGCGCGACGGCGGCCACCCGGTTTGCGGCGAGTTGTAAGTGTGAGGTCGCGTCGCCTATATCGGGCGAACGGGCCTGCATGTTCAGCAATGTCGATACAAACTGCAGGCTGTTCATCACCCGATGGTCGATCTCCTTGGCCATCAATTCGGCGCGCGAAACTGCGTTTCGCGCCGACAATTGCAGTTCCAATTGGTCCATGACAACGGACGCGAGATCCTTCAAATCCTCAATCTGCTCTTCGTCGATGGGCCGAGGCTGCTTGTCGATGATGCAAAGAGTGCCGAGATTGTGACCATCGCTCGTCGTCAACGGCACCCCTGCATAAAAGCGCAGACCGAAATCGCCCGCCACCAGTGGGTTGGCAAGCGAGCGCGGATCGACGCTGGCATCGGTGAGTATGTGTGGGTCTTGGGACAGGATGGCCGACGCGCATAGCCCTGGCTCGCGGCCGATCTCCGCGACAGGTAGGCCGTGGTGAGATTTGAACCAGATACGGTCTTCGTCGACGACGCTGATGATCGAGATCGGCACCCGGAAGCGTCGCGCTGCGAGCGCCGTGATGCGATCAAATGCTCCGTCAGGTGGGGTGTCGAGGATATCGTAGCGTCGTACTGCCGCCATGCGCCGCCGCTCTGTATCTGAAATGATCGATTCGGCCGTCATCTGCATTATATCCGTGCGGGACTTATAGTTATGGAGAGATGGTCTTGCCTTAACATGGTACATTTAGGATGACGCGCCGAACCAAGGCAAGCGTCGAGAGTTTGGCTTGGCAACAGGGGCACTGGCCGGGTCGATGGTCGACCTTCCGATCGAACGTCTCGCTCATCGCGCGTGCCTTGCCCTCGTGGCCGGGCTTGGCGCCGCCCGGCCTGGCCTTGTCGCGCCGCTCCTTGCGATCGGTGAAAGGCGGCTTGGAAGACGTCCGCGATGTCTTCTCCGGTCGCTGCAACCGCAGCACCAGTTCGATCAGTTCGTCCTTCGATAGCCGCTGCAAATCACCGCGTTCCATCCGATCATGGATTCAGCGATCCGCGCCGTTGGCAAGGGGGTGGGCAATTACGCTTATTCTGCTCTGCGGTTGATCGACCTTGTACAGCCAACGATAGGCCCCCCCCCTCAAAACACCAGCGCCCAGATCAGCGGCAGGAGGATCGCCGTCGCCAGCGCGTTGAGGCCCATGGCGAGGCCGGAAAACGCGCCCGCCACCTCGCTCTCCTGCAGCGCCCGCGCCGTGCCGATGCCGTGCGAGGCCGTGCCGAGCGCAAAGCCGCGCGCCGCTTCGTCGCGAATGCCGAGGCGATCGAGCAGCACCGGGCCGAGCGCGGCGCCGAGAATTCCCGTCGCGATCACCAGCACCGCGGTCAGCGAGGGCAGGCCGCCGAGCTTTTCGGCAATGCCCATGGCGACCGGCGCGGTCGCCGATTTCGGCGCCAGCGCAATCAGGCTGATCGGGTCGGCCCGCAACAAAAGGCCGAGGCCGACGGCCGAGACGATCGCCGTCAACGAGCCGGTGAGAAGGCTCGCGGCGATAGCGGCGGCGCTCTGGCGGACCTTGTCGAACTGGCGGTAGAGCGGGATCGCCAGCGCCACCGTCGCCGGGCCGAGCAGGAAGTGGATGAACTGCGCCCCCTCGAAATAGGTCTGGTAGCTCGTCCCGGTTAGCGTCAGCACCGCGACGACGAGGATCACGGTGATCAGTACCGGATTGAGCAGCGCCGTCGACCCGGCCTTGCGATAGACGAAGCTCGCCGCCTGATAGGCGATCAGTGTCATGGTCAGCGACAGGAGCGGGCTCGCCGCCAGATAGACCCAGACGTCGGTCAACCGGTCAGGCATCGCTCTGCTCCTTCCGGCCGGGGCCGAACCGATTCATCACAAAGGCGGTGACGGCGATCGTCAAAAGCGTCGAGACGACGAGGGTGATGCTGATCGCCAGCGCATCGCCTTCCAGCCGGGCGAGATGCACCATGATGCCGGCGCCGGCCGGCACGAACAGCAGCGAGAGATTGGCCAACAGCCCGTCGCCGACCGCGCCGAGGTTTTGCGGCACGTGGCCCCTGATCAACAGCGCGGCGAATAAAAGCGCCATGCCGATGACCGGGCCGGGGAGGGGCAGGGCGGTGGCGACGCTGATCGCCTCGCCGGCGAGCTGGCAGACGAAGATGGCGGTGATGGCTTGCAGCATGAGCGGCTCCCGGCTTTGCGGACGCCAAGCTATCGCCGAATTGCGCGTCCATCCGCAAGCGCGACCGAATGGCGACGCGATTGCTGACGGACGTCCGCAATGGGGGCTATGATCGGAGACGAGTCCGACCTATCAGGCAATCCATGCGCTTTCCGCCTTCCTTCCTCGACGACATTCGCGACCGGGTTCCGATCTCGGACGTGATCGGCCGCCGTGTCGCCTGGGATCGCCGCAAGTCGCAGCCCGGGCGGGGCGACTACTGGGCCTGCTGCCCGTTCCATGGCGAGAAGACGCCGTCCTTCCACTGCGAGGACCAGAAGGGCCGTTACCATTGTTTCGGCTGCGGGGTCTCGGGCGACCATTTCCGCTTCCTGACCGAGCTCGAGGGCCTGTCCTTTCCCGAGGCGGTGGAGCGGCTGGCTGGGGAGGCGGGGCTCGCGATGCCCGACCGCGATCCGGCGGCGGAGCGGCGCGAGGAGGCGCGCGCGACCATCCTCGACGCCATGCGCCACGCCGCGGCGTTCTTCCAGACCACGCTGCACGAATCGGACGGCGCCAAAGCGCGGGCCTACCTGCGCGATCGCGGCCTCAATCCGCAGACCCAGAAGCAGTTCGGCCTCGGCTACGCGCCGAATTCGCGCAACCGGCTGAAGGAGCATCTGGCCGCCAAGGGCGTCGGCAAGGCCGAAATCGAGGCCGCCGGGCTCGTCGTCCACGGCGAGGGGATCGCCGTCTCCTACGACCGGTTCCGCGACCGCATCATGTTTCCGATCACCGATCTGCGCGAGGCCGTCATCGCCTTTGGCGGCCGCGCGATGGCGGCCGACGCCCAGGCGAAATATCTCAATTCCCCGGAATCGGAGATCTTCCACAAGGGCCAGGTGCTGTTCAATCACGCCCGCGCCCGGCGCGCGGCGCGGGCCGCCGAAACCCTCGTCGTGGTCGAGGGCTATATGGACGTGATCATGCTCGCCCAGGCCGGCATCGAACACGCCGTCGCTCCGCTCGGCACGGCGCTGACCGAGCGCCAGCTCGACCTGTTGTGGCGGACCACCGGCGAGCCGATCCTGTGTTTCGACGGCGACGCGGCGGGGCTGAAGGCCGCGCACCGCGCCGCCGAACTGGCGCTTCCGGCGCTGAAGCCGGGCCGCTCGCTGCGCTTTGCGCTGCTGCCCGACGGCAAGGACCCCGACGATCTGGTGCGCGAGGGCGGCCCGGACGCCGTGCGGGACCTGCTCGGCGCGGCGCGGCCGCTCGCCGACCTTTTATGGATGCGCGAGACCGCCAGCGGTCTGTTCGATACGCCCGAGCGCCGCGCCGATCTGGAACACCGGCTGAAAGCCTTGCTGCGCCAGGTCGGCGACGAGAGCGTGCGCCGGCATTATTTGCAGGATGCCGATGAGCGGCTGCGGTCGTTTTTCGCTGGCAGCAGTAGCGGCGGTCATGGCGGCGGCAAGGACCGCAACAACGCGCGCGGCCGCCGCGACGACCGCGCCGGTTCGTCCGGTCGCGGCCCGGCGGGGGGAGGGCGGCGTTCGGCGATCTCCGACCGGCTGGCCCGCTCCAGTCTCACCAAGCCGTTGCGCGTGCCGGAGCCCTCCTTGCGCGAGATCGCGATCGTCCTCGGTTTCGTGAACCATCCGGTCCTGATCCATGAGGCGTTCGACTATTTCGCCGATCTGGACTTGCCGGAGGGCGATCTCGACCGTCTGCGATCCTCGGTCCTCGACGCCCATGCCGAAGCCCCGCCCGCCGATCGCGAGGCGCTGCTGGCGGAACTCGCCCGGCGTGGCGCGCGCGAAATTTTCGACGCCTACGAGGCCAAGGCCCGGCAGGTCAGGCTTTGGCCGTTCCTTTCCGATGCCGCGCCCGAGGACGCGCGGGAAGCCGTGCGCCAGGCATTGCACTTGCAACACCGTTCGCGATCCCTAAGTCTGGAACTGAAGAACGCCGAGGAAGCGCTCGGACGCGAATCCTCGGAAGCGTCGTTTGCGCATCTGATCGAGGTGAAACGCGAGATCGAGCGGGTGGACGGTACCGAGGCGTTGATCGACGGATTCGGAACATTGTCCGGGCGCCCCGCCAAGGCGATCTGACGCGGGCCGCACAGTTTCCGTCGGATACCATGTTGGGACTCGTTGGGCGGCGAACCATTGCCTTTAACCCCTTGACGCATCATATGACGGCGACCGTCGGGATCATTCCCTGATCCTTGCGCTTGAATTTTTCGCAACCCGCCCCCTTTTGAGGGCCGTGAGGCTTCCTTGATAGCATGCGACGCTTCCCTCGGGATGCAGCCCGGCTGCTGTCGCACTATGGTTAAGCGAACGTTTACGGCTGCTGCCGTATAAAGGCAGCCAAGATGACCGCAGCGTCGATGGTCCGCGTCTAGCGGCGCGTCCCTGCTCGCGAACTGGAGAAGATTGCGCATGGCGACCAAGGCCAAAGAAAGCGAAGCGCCGATCGGGGAGCGGCCGGATGCGGCTGCGCCAGACGGACCTTTGCTCGATCTGTCCGACGATGCCGTCAAAAAGATGATCAAGGCCGGGAAAAAACGCGGCTTTGTGACCATGGACAAGCTGAATTCGATGCTGTCGGCCGACGATGTCACGTCGGAGCAGATCGAGGACATGATGTCGATGCTCAGCGACATGGGCATCAATGTGGTGGAGAGCGACGAGGACGGCGAAGCCGAGGACAACGCCGAGACCTCCGAATCCACCGAGGTCGCGAGCCCCGGACGGACCCAGGTCGCGACCACCACCAAAAAGGAAGCCGGCGACCGGACCGACGACCCCGTGCGGATGTATCTGCGCGAGATGGGCTCGGTCGAACTGTTGTCGCGCGAGGGCGAGATCGCCATCGCCAAGCGCATCGAGGCCGGCCGCGAGACGATGATCGCCGGGCTTTGCGAAAGCCCGCTGTCGTTCCAGGCGATCATCATCTGGCGCGACGAACTGAACGACGGCAACATCATGCTGCGCGAGATCGTCGATCTCGAGGCGACCTATGCCGGCCCTGAGGCCAAGACCCCGACTCCTCCGCCACCAGCGGCCGACGGTACCACGCCGCAGCCGGTGCGCACGCCCCAGCCCGGCGCCCGGGCTCCCGGCGAGGAAGAGGAAGAAGAGGACGACGACCTCGAGAACAACCTCTCGCTCGCCGCGATGGAGGCCGAGATCAAGCCTCAGGTCATGGAGATCTTCGACCAGATCGCCGACGCTTATCGCCGGCTGCGCAAGCTGCAGGACCAGCAGGTGGAGAACCGTCTCGCCGCGCAGGGCACCCTGTCGCCCAGCCAGGAGCGCTCCTACAAGAAGCTGAAGGAAGAGCTGATCACGGCGGTCAAGAGCCTGTCGCTCAACCAGAACCGCATCGACGCTCTGGTCGCCCAGCTCTACGACATCAACAAGCGACTCGTCGGAAACGAGGGCCGGCTGTTGCGCCTTGCCGAATCCCACGGCGTCAAGCGCGACGAGTTCCTGCGCGAATACCAGGGCTCCGAGCTCGATCCCAACTGGACCCGCCACATCGCCAATCTCTCCGGCAAGGGTTGGCTCAAGCTGGTCCAGTCGGAGAAGGACCAGATCAAGGCGCTGCGCCAGGAGATCCAGAACCTCGCCACCGAGACCGGCCTCGAGATCACCGAATTCCGTCGCATCGTCCACATGGTCCAGAAGGGCGAGCGCGAGGCCCGCCAGGCCAAGAAGGAAATGGTCGAGGCGAACCTGCGTCTGGTCATTTCGATCGCGAAGAAATACACGAACCGCGGCCTGCAATTCCTTGATCTCATTCAGGAAGGCAATATCGGCCTGATGAAGGCCGTGGACAAGTTCGAGTACCGGCGCGGCTACAAGTTCTCGACCTACGCAACCTGGTGGATCCGGCAGGCGATCACCCGTTCGATCGCCGATCAGGCGCGCACCATCCGCATCCCGGTGCACATGATCGAGACGATCAACAAGATCGTGCGCACCAGCCGGCAGATGCTGCACGAGATCGGCCGCGAGCCGACCCCGGAGGAGCTGGCCGAAAAGCTCGCCATGCCGCTGGAAAAGGTCCGCAAGGTCCTCAAGATCGCCAAGGAGCCGATCTCCCTCGAAACGCCGGTCGGCGACGAGGAGGATTCCCATCTCGGCGATTTCATCGAGGACAAGAACGCGGTGCTGCCGATCGACGCCGCGATCCAGGGCAATTTGCGCGAGACGACGACCCGCGTCCTCGCCTCGCTCACCCCGCGCGAGGAGCGCGTCTTGCGCATGCGCTTCGGCATCGGCATGAACACCGACCATACGCTCGAAGAGGTCGGCCAGCAGTTCTCGGTGACCCGCGAGCGCATTCGCCAGATCGAGGCCAAGGCGCTCAGGAAGCTCAAGCACCCGAGCCGCTCGCGCAAGCTCAGGAGCTTTCTCGACAGCTGACGCAGGGGCCTGCCTGTGCTAGGATTGTCGCGATGACCGTGCACCACCGCCAATTGCTCGCCGATCCGCCCGAACCTCGCACGACCCAGGCCGCCGAGGGCCTGCGTCGGCGGCCGTTTACGGTCGCCGAGGTCGAGGCCTTCGTCGCCGCCGGCGTGATCGACGCGCACGAGCGGTTCGAACTGGTCGGCGGGGAGTTGGTGCCGATGTCGCCCAAGGGGATCCGCCACGAGCGGCTGAAGACCTTCGTGAACCGCGAACTCGCCCGCCAGCTTCCCGATGACCTCGCCTTCACGCCCGAGACGACCTTCCGCCTGTCGGAGGACACCTTCCTCGAACCCGACTTCGTCGTCTACGACAAGGCGGTCGGCCTCGAGGGGCTGAACGGCGCGACCTGTCTCCTGGCAATCGAGATTTCCGATACCAGCCTCGCCTGGGACCGCGGCCGCAAGGCGGGCATCTACGCCGCCTTTGGCATCGAGGAGCTCTGGGTCGTCGACGCCGTGCGGCTCGAAACCAGTGTCCACCGCCAGCCGACGCCGACCGGCTACCGCCTTGTCCGCGACCAGGCCGCCGCTTCCGCGCTGCAGGCGTTCCGCGTCCCGCAGCTTCGCCTCGACCTGTCCGGCCATGTCTGACCGACCGGCGCGCAAGTTGCCGGTTCGGCCGCTATCCACGCCGCTCTCCCGGAAACGGAACCCCAGCCGATGTCCTTCCTGAAAAAGCTATTCGGCGGCACCGCCGCCACCGAACCGAGTGCGCCGCGTGTCGCCGCCGAGGAAACCTATGAGGGTTTTTCCATCGCCGCGACGCCGATGGCAGAGGGCGGGCAATACCGGCTGGCCGCAACGATCACAAAGGAGATCGGCGGCGAGACGAAGACCCACCGGCTGATCCGCGCCGATCTGTTTGCCTCCGAGGAGGAGGCGGCGCGGTTTTCGCTGATCAAGGCCCGCCAGGTCATCGACGAGCAGGGCGAGCGCCTGTTCGGCGGCTGAGGACCAGTGCCCTTCTTTTTACTATCTCAGGGAAGGCCGTTGAGGTTTTCCATGCTGTTCCTCGTCGGGAAAGAGCGTTTTCCGGGATCCGGGGAGCGCCCTTTGTCCGTGCGGTCTCGGTTTGTGGGGGCGGCTTCAGTAACAAAGGAGAGTGCTCCGAAGCCCATCATAACGAGGACGTCGCCGTGGACCATTGGGGAACACGTCTCAAGGCCGCATTGCAGGCGCGCCAGATCGGCAAGCATTACGCACTTGCGGTCGAACTGGGCGTGCATGAAAGCGCGATCAGTCGCTGGCTACAAGGCCTGGCCATTTCCGTCCCCCACCTGATCGCTCTTTGTCAAACCCTCGATATCTCCATCGACTGGCTGCTGACCGGACAAGGAAGCATGACGCAGCACAAGCTTCCGATGGCGGATTCCGCCGAGGCGACCAGGATTTTGTTCCAGGATATCACTCGCCGGGACATGACGACGACGGCGAGCGTCCTCGCCGTGCTGCTCGAACGCATGACCGCCATCGAGCATTGAAGAGAAGTCTCGCCCTTCTTTCCTGCGCAATAAATTCCGTTACGGCATGCGCTACATGCAATAGAAATACAACCAAAAATTGTAATAATGTTTAACAATTGCTTGGCTAGGTTGTGATTCCGCTGTGTGGCTCGCAACCAGTCGCCGGTCGGAGAAGCTTTGTTCCAGCCGCGCGCGATTCCCCTCAGCCAAGGAGAATTTCGATGACGACACCTTATGAAATCCAGATCACTTTGTCCGGTCCCGACATCACCACCCTCAAGAACGAGGGCTGGTCGCTCTTCGCGTTCAAATCGGTGAAGACCACGGCGGGAGGCGCCGAGCCGGTTTTGTGGTTCAAGACCCAGACCTTCATGCAGACGACAAAGGTCGACTGGACCGAGAGTTACCAGGCTTACGTGTCGACCAGCGCCATCGTGCCCAACGGCAGCATCGACGCGGAGACGGACCTGGCCGTCAACCTGGGGCAGACCATCACCGTCGACAAGGACGGCAACCTGAGCGCGGCGTCGTCCGGCGAGGACGGTGTGGTGACCTTGTCGAACCCGGTCTCCGGCGGCCAGTGGACGAGCGGCCTGTCGCAGGAGGCCGAGGGCGTCTTCGTGCCGATGTGTGCGTTGACCCTGCACGGCATGACCGAGGAATTGATCGCCCCGATCGAGAAGGTCCTGTTGATGTTCGCGACCGCCAAGTTCAATACCGGGCAGGTCATCTATCAATCCTTCTCGCAAGGGTTGCTGGTCGATTTGACCAGCGCACCCGCTGTCAACGGCATTAAGAGCCGGTCGGTCGGCTACGTGCTCAATGACGGCTGGAACTGGAATGACGCCACCTGGGCTCAGCCAACGCCGGCCAAGGCTGTTCTGGGCGACCTTCTGATCGAACAGGACAGCGGCCTGGCGCGCTCCGCGCGACTGCGCCGGCACAGGGCCGCCGCCTGATCAACGCCGATCGATGCTCGCTTCGTGCGGCTTGCGGGCCGCGCGGAACGCGCATCGGGCAACCCAAAGCAGGTCGGGGAGTCCGAATGGCTGGCGGGACGCTGACGATTAAGCTGGCGAATGGGAGCGCGGCACGCCTCAAGGCGAGCGGCTTCCAGCTCTATGGCTTTCGACAGGTCGTTAGCTCGAACAAGAGCGGCGTGCCGCTGGTCGCAAGCCGCCTTGGGGACGCGCAGTTCGTCGATACGATCTCGGTCGATCCATCCCTCCGCCATTTCAGCGTCTACATCTCACTCGATAGGATCGCCGTCGATCATGCCGTCTTCGCCGGCGATCAGGCGGGGATCCGCGAGGGGGAACTCGCCGAGGTTTCGACCACCGGCATCGAACCCAAGTCGGGTGGAACCGCCGGGGCGGTCACGGTTCTGAGCATGGCCGAGCGCGCCATGGTCTGCGGTCTGTCTGCCGCCGCCATGTTTCCGGCCAACGATGGACCGGCCGTTCCCTACAGCGGCTTCGATATCGAGGTCGGAGCGCAAGTCGTGATCGCGCCCACGGCCTCGATCCTGCTGATGTGGGCCACATCGACCTATGATCTGAGCGTCTTCATGGCCAAAAGCCTGGGGCGAAGCGTCCTCATCGCGACCGATCTGGCCGACGACACGATCGGTTTCGACATCGACGCCGGCTGGCAGTGGCCCGCCGGGGCGCTCTGGGCGAAGGCGATCCCGCCGAACACCGAACTGAAGCCTCTGCTCGTCCTGGAGCCGGGGCACAACCGACCGTTGGGGTTCTAGAGCATCGGACCAAAAAGTGAAATCCGGTTTTTGGATTATTCCGATGCTTAATCAAAGTGTTAGAGCGTCCTTTGTGCGTCCGAATGGACGTACCGCTCTAACTCCCCAGGCGGCGCGGCAAGGAACGAAAATCAAGCGAGGGAAACCTTCATCAACCCGTCGAAGCCGCGCTTCGACCATTTATCAAGGAGAATCCCAATGATCGAAATTCATGACTCCGTGGAACGCAGCGTCGTGGCGAGTGGCACGGCGATCGTCCAGTTGCCCGGCGTCGACAATATCGGCGTCCGCAACTGCCACAACCTACCCGGCCAACAATTGCAGACGCGATATTCCTATCTCCTCGTCAATACGGCGACGGACCACAGCATCTCGGCCGAGTGCACGGCGCTGCCGGGCGGCGGCATGCAGACCGCCAGCTTCCATCGGAACTGACGCCCCCTTCTCCCCTTGGGGGGTCCGAAGGACGAGGCGAGACCCGGTGGCTCGCCCCCGGTGCCCCGTAGGGGCGGATGAGGGGTTCTCAGCGCCGGATCGGGCCGCAATTTGTCGGACGGAGCGGCCGCGCACCCCCCAACCGCGCGGAGATCGTGCGACACCGCCGAGGCGACTGGCGACACCCCCAAGCGCGGTCGTCCCCGACCAGCCGCGACAGCCCATGACGCGCGTCATCCTCGGGCTTGACCCGAGGACCCATTCCAAGCCGTTGGAACCGCCAAACCATTGCAATCCGGGCCTCTCGCCACACCCCGTCAAAAAATCTTTCCCCACCCCCAGCGCCCCACCGTATCCTTCCCCCATCGCCCTCGCGGGAACACGGGTCATGAACCGGATGCGCGTGGAGGGAGGACGGTGCCGGATGGGTTGCGCTGCGGTGGCGCGGCTGGGTGATGAACCCCCACATCCGGGCCCTTTGCAGACCGGCTTCGCACACAGCGGGGCGTCGGGTCCGGGGCAAGCAGCCGGCGGGCGCATGGCAAGCGTCACCCACTCATCAGCATAGCGACGTTCGCCATGCGTCCGCTTCCCGATCCTTTGCCCCGACAACCGGGCGCGAAGACGAAGGCGCTTGGCCATTTTTTCAAGGAGCCCTGACCATGACCAAATCTGCCGCGAACAAGCCGGACGTCGACGGCCTCGAGACCTGGCCGGAGATCACCCGAGACGCGCTGGAACTGGCGGTACGGACCGCAGCGAATTTGCATGAGCTGCCGCCGTCCTGCCGGACCCGGGCCTGCCGGAAAACCGGCCGTTGCCAGACCGAGATTCTGCGCGATCCACAATCGCTGTGCCAGGGCGACTGGACCCACTCGGCCGATCTGACCGTCGTCGGCATGTTCGCCTTTCTCCTGCATCTGACCCGTCACTGGTGGGAAGACTGAACCTCGGATGAACGCCGGGTTCCGGGGGCATTCACGCGCCATCGCCTAGGGTCTCACCATTCACCGGCGAAGTGTTGGCGAATGATCGCAGGGCCGGCTCGACCGGCGGCGATCGCCCCCCGCGAAACCGTGGTCCGCGACAGTCGAAATCGCGCCGACCCGAATGGAGACCAACCCATGTTCAAGTCCCTGACCCGCTCGATCATCGTCGTTGCCGCACTCGCCACCGGCGGCGTCGCCACCACCGCCGCGCCGGCCGCCGCCGACGGCTTCCGCTTCGGCATCACCATCGGCGAGCGCGCCCAGCCGGTTCACGGACGGAGCTATCGTGGCCAGCGTGACTACCGGGATTATCGCGAATACCGGCCGGCCTGCCAGCCCCGTCGTGCCGTGCGCAAGGCCAGCCGCATGGGCGTCAACCGGGCCCGAGTGATTCGCGCCAATCGCCGCGCCGTCGTGGTTGCCGGCCGCTCGCGGGGCGACCGCGCCATCGTGCGCTTCGCCCGCGAGCCGGGCTGCCCGGTGCTGAGCTTCCGCCGCCGCTAAGCCCTGGGTCCGGCAAGGGCGTCCGCAGGCGAATTTCCCCCGTCGCCCGGACGCCCGCGCCGCCTCAGTCGCTTATGTCGTAGACCATCCGGACGCTGGCGCTGAACAGGTTCTCGCCGGTCTCGACGGGAACAACGCTCGGCGCCGCTTCCGCCGCCATCATCTTCATCGACCGGTTGAGCGGCATCGGCGGGACCACTCCAAGATCCTCGCTGATCTCCCGCACCGGGCCGAGCGTGACGCCAGCGGCCTCTGCCAAAAGTTCGGCGGTCGCGGCCGCGTCGGCGACGGCATTTTTGCGGGCCGCGTCGCGGGCCTTCCGCGGCTCGGAGACGTCGAAGTTGATGTCGCCGCCCTGGTTGACGCCGAGCGTGACCGCCCGGTCGAGGATTTCGCCGAGCTTGGCGATGTCGCGGACCCTGACGGTCAGCGTGTTGCGGACCTCGTAGCCGACGATCGTCGGCGGCGTCTGGACGCCGTCAGGGCGCTGGTTATCGTAGCGATATTGCGGCACGATCGAAAAGCCGGAGGTCTGCAGGTCGCGGTCCTCGGCCCCGAGTTCGCGCATGCCGGCGGTGACCTCGCTCATTGCCGCATTGGCCTGATCGAGCGCGGCGCGCGCCGTCTCGGCCGAGCGCAGCACGGTGAAGGACGCGATGGCGAGATCGGGTTTCATCGTGGCCTCGCCGGTGCCGGTGACGACCAATGTGCGCGGCGCGGGCGCGGCGGGCTCCTGCGCGCTGGCCAAGGCCGGTGTCGCCAGCACGAGGAGGGCGGCGATCAGATTGCGGTGACGGTTTCGCATGGGCGCGGAACTCCGGTTCGAAGGATATCGCCGATCTTGCTAGGCTGCCATTGCGGCGTCAAAGCGGAGATTGGAAGAAAAGCCGGCGCCGAGGTATTTGGCGCCTTGAGGCGCTGCGGCGTATGCGCTAGGGCAGGGCGCGTGGGGCCTGTAGCTCAATTGGTTAGAGCCGGCGGCTCATAACCGCTTGGTTGTAGGTTCGAGTCCTACCGGGCCCACCATATTTCTCAAACAGTTGGACGCCACCGTATCCGAGGTGCCGTGCAAGATTTGGCGGTGCGGTTCCGATTCTGCCGGTGTCGAGGCCGTGTCTCCGGCATGGTAGCTCAGCGGATAGCGATTTTAAGGTTGCCGGAGCCCTGGGGCGCGTCCCCATAAATGGTTCATCTGATCGTCTTGATCTGCTTCAATCTCCGTGAAGGGGGCATTACACCGCACCGCCGGGCGAGGACGGCGAACACGCCGACGAATAGGCTGAACGCCGGTCGGCGCGAGCCCAGCATCACAACCGGACGCCGTCGGGGCCGAGCCGATCGTACTGTGACCATCCGCATGGTACGCCTTTCCCGGCGGGTTTCCCCGGGGTGTGACGGGCTTCAAGCGCCGTCCTCCGACAGGCTCAGCGCGTCTTCGATGCCCTCGGATTACCCTTACGCACCATTATGGTCGCCTTGTGCATGTGTCGGCTCCCTATTTCTCTCCCGCCGGTCGCCAGGCAATTTCGGCATCGAGCTTGTAGGACCAGGGAAGCCCGGCGTTCTGCCAGCCATTCACGTCGCGCCGGCCGGTCGCCTTGTCGGAATCGCCTTCGAAGCCCTCGACGATGCTCCATACATTGCTGTAGCCGGCTTTAGCCAGTGCCGCCGCCGCCTCCGCAGATCGCCCGCCGGAGCGGCACATCACGAAGACGGGATCGCCCTTGTCCCGCCCCTCTGCAGCGATCACGGCGTCGACGCCGACGACGAAGTCCGGATTGCGCGCCATCGCATAGCCGCCGCGCTTGGGGTCGAAATTGTGCGTGGCGAAGGCAAGCGGAACATTGGCGTCCGTCCCCTCGGCATTGCCGACAAAGTTGACTTCAAGCGGGTCGCGGACGTCGATGAAGACGATGCCTGGCTCCTCGGTCAGGGCCGCGTGCGCGTCCTCGGGCGTCAGGTAGAGCCCGAGTGGCGTTGTCTTGCCCTTCGGCAGAGCGCGCGCATCGACGCTGCTGTCGATCTCTCCCGCAAAGGCGGGGAAGACGGCGAGAATCGCGGTGGCCGCGAGGGCTGTTACCCGGAATTTCATGATGCTGGTCTCCTTTCGATGAGGGAGTACGGCGCGCCAAGCGTGCCGCGAGATGGATCCAAAGATGGGCAGTCGCGGATCCATCGAATTCGCTCCCGTTCGGATCATTCGCGCCGTCAGTGAGCTGGCGCGCTGGCCACGGTGGACGCTAGGCGCGGTGTCGTTCGCGGGGTTTGACATGGATCAAGTCGATGGGCGTCTTAAGGAAAAGGCCGGGGACAAACCCAACCTTTTCGTGGTGCCGCCTGAGCGGTCTGGCTGATGAGGAATGGCGGGTGATCGAGCTTCCCCTTCCGCCTTTCCATAGCATGGTACGGCCTACGCCTGGCCAATGCCTGAGATCATAAATACAGGCGAAGCGTTCCGACACCTGGAACGTCGCCCTGATGTGCTCGATGCAACGCCGGCGACGGTTCGAACAGGCACGTGACTGTTCGAACGGCTTAGAAGTTTCCCGAGGCCGATGGGGGAAACCCTGGCGCCGATCATGGTCGCCCGAAATTCGGTTATGTTCTTAGGGGAATTACGTAGCCTCAACGCGTTGCCGGTCTTCCGGCAATGTTTTCAACCGTTTGAATCAAAGCGTTGGGGCGAAGGCCGCACGTGATTTCACAGTGGCCTTGTTCAACCGCAAGGACCGAGAACTCTGCCGAACCGGGCTCGAGCTGGAAGGCCGCCCTCGGCGCGGCTCCCAGCACCGACTATCCGGCGATCATCACGCGCTTGCCGGGACCGGTTCTGGGTTCCTCCGCATTGATCCCGTGGCGGCATCTGGTGTTAGGTCTGGGCGTTCGATGATCCCAAACCATAACCGGAGAAACCAATGCACCGGGAAGGCGATTGGCAGATTGCGAAGGGGTCTATCCTCTTGGC
Source organism: Aurantimonas coralicida (assembly GCA_011050685.1). GTDB lineage: Bacteria > Pseudomonadota > Alphaproteobacteria > Rhizobiales > Rhizobiaceae > Aurantimonas > Aurantimonas coralicida_A. The sequence goes on along the minus strand of DRFF01000169.1, from coordinate 21,437 downwards.
CAGTATACCCGAGGATGTCGCCGACATGATCCTGGCGCGGTCCGACGTCCGGCGGTTTGACCGCTCGGCGACGATCTTCCTGCAGGGCGATACCGCCAATAGCGTCTATATCGTGCTGGAAGGATGGGTAAAGCTGTTCCGGATCGCGCATAACGGCGCGGAGGCGGTGGTCGGAACCTTCACCAAGGGCCGAAGCTTCGGCGAGGCGGTGGCGTTTCGCGGCGACGTCTATCCGGTCGCCGCCGAGGCGGTCACCGATTGCCGGCTGATGCAGGTTCCCGCGGCAGTGGTGCTGCAGATGATGAAGTCGCAGCCGGAGCTTTGCATCTCGATGCTGGCGGCGACCTTCAAGCACCTCCACGCGCTGGTCGAACAGGTCGAGCAACTGAAGGCCCAGACCGGCGCGCAACGGCTGGCCGAATTCCTGCTCGACCTCTGCCACGTCGCCGAAGGCGCATGCACCGTTACCTTGCCCTACGACAAGGTGCTGATCGCGGGGCGGCTGGGCATGAAGCCCGAAAGCTTGTCCCGCGCCTTTTCGCGGCTGAAGCAGCGCGGCGTGGCGATCAGCCACAATCACGCCGCCATCGCGGATGTCGGACGGTTGCGCTCCTATGTCGAAGAGGATCGCGCCGATGCCTGGAGCAAGGCCCAATGAGCGGGCGATTCGAGGCAGTCATCGTCGCGATCGACAGGGCCAATTCCGCCGATCCGACGCTGGAAGCGGAGACGCGGGAACCGGCGGCGCTTGTCTATGGCCGGCGGATGGCAGGGGAGCTCGATCGAATCTGCCCGGGTGCCTCCGAGCATCTGCGGATCGCGGCGCGCGGACAGCACATCGAGCGTTGGAAGCTGCCGCGAAGCGCGTATCCCAACAGCCGCGAGGGCTATCACGCCTGGCGGAAAGCGCAGGCGCTGGCGCATGGCGCGCGGGTGGCGGAATTGATGATCGCGGCGGGCTACAGCGAATCGGATGGCGCGCGCGTGGCGCAGATGCTGCGCAAGGAGGGGATCAAGCGCGACCCGGAGGTGCAGATGCTGGAGGACGTGATCTGCCTGGTGTTCCTGCGCTGGTATTTCGCGGATTTCGCCGCCACGCACGACCAGGAAAAAATCTTCGGCATCGTCGTCAAGACCGCGCGCAAGATGTCGGCCAAGGGACGCGCGCGCGTCGCCGCCGAATTCGATCTGCCGCCGGAGCTTGCGCCCGCGCTTGCGGTCTGAGGAACTGGTGGGCGGCGGCAAGGCAGGTCAAGAACTGCCCCGTCTTTGGTTCGTGCGCCTCTCAACGATCACAGGTCAAAGGATTGCTTCGAGCGATACGTTCGGATGGGCCTGCAGGACCGTTTCGATCGCATGGCGAGGCATCAGGCAGAAGCCGGTCGACAGGCCGTCGGCCAGCGCGGCGCTGTCCGCCGCCACGCACACCAGTCGCCAGCGGGCTTCGACGCGCCCCGTCCGCGGATCGAGGATGTGACCGACACGGCCCGCCTTGTCCAACTGCGTGCCGAGCGGCGCCGAGGTAGCCAGCGCGCGATCGCCGAGCGGGACCTCGCCGACGATCTCGCCGTCCGGCGTCGCGATCGCGGCGCGCCAGGGCGTTCGATCGGGGCGGCGGCCGAGAGCGGCGATCTCGCCCATGTCGATCAGAATGTCGGTCAGTCCGCGTGCGCGGACCAGCGCCGCCACCCGGTCGGCGATGTACCCTTGCGCGATGCCGTTGAGCGTCAAAGCCATGCCGTCGCGCCTGAAGCCGACCGCGTCCGGGCTGTGACGCAGATGCACCCAACCCGTCCGTTTCCTGGCCTCGGCAATCTCTTCGGCTTCGAGCCGCCGTTGCTCCTGCGCGGCCAAAGCGTGCAATTGCCATAGGGGCTGGATCGTCGGATCGAAGGCGCCGCCGGTCACGCGATGGAGCGAATCCGACAGGGCGAGGAGTTCGACCAGCTCGGCGGGCGGAGTATCCAGCCGTCCTTCAAGGTTCAGGCGGGCCAATGCCGAACCGGCGCGATACAGGCTGAAGATTCCCTCAAGCCGGTCGATTTCGGCCTGTGTGGCGGCAAAGATCTCGTCGGCGGCGTACCCCCCTATTCCGATCAGCGTCATGGAGGCCTCGGCGCCCAGTGCCGCGCCACGCCAGCGTGTCACCGGCGCCTCGGCTAGAGCCTGGCGGGGCAGGGCGGCGGCGGCGCAAATCGTCATGAAGCGGCGCCGGGTCAGGTAAGGTCTCATGGTGTGTTCTCCCCGGCGGTCGGGGCCGTCGGACGGGCGCGTCGCTTCAGCACCAGGCAGGTGTTCGGATCGTGGTAGATCGTCTGGCAGTGCAGGCAAAGAACGCATTCATTGGGATTGATCCGCCCGATAGGATCGATGGCGCCGACCATGCATTTGGTTTCGCAAAGCCGGCATTCCCGTCCGCATTGGGGGCGGCGGCGCAGCCAGTCGAACAGCTTGAGCTTGGCCGGGATCGCCAGCGCCGCGCCAAGCGGGCAGAGATAACGGCAGTAGAACCGCTCGATGAACAGTCCCGCGACGAGAAGCGCCACGACGAATAGAACGAAAGGCCAGGCCCGCATGAAGCGCATCGACATGGCGGTCTTGAAGGGCTCGATCTCGGCCAGCACCAGCGCCTGATCCATTGAGTAGAACGACAGGCCGAGGATGGCGACGAAGGCCGTGTACTTGATGGCCCAGAGGCGCTCGTGAACGCCGAACGGCACCGCGATTTGCGGAATGCGGAGGCGCTTGGCGATCTCGTTGGTCAACTCCTGCAGCGCGCCGAAGGGGCAGAGCCAGCCGCAATAAACCCCGCGGCCCCAGAACAAGAGGCCGAGGGCGACGAAGCCCCAGAGCATGAAGATCACCGGATCGATCAGGAAAGTTTCCCAACGAAAGCCGGTCAACAACGATTGCAGGAACGCCACCACCTGAACAACGGACAATTGCCCACCGGCGATCCAGCCCAGCCAGACCAGTGTCACCGAAAGGAATGTGATCCGGCCCCAGCGCCAGAGCGCGGGGCGGCGAACGAACGCCTCCTGAAGGAAAAGGATCACCGCGAGGGTGGTCAGCATCAGGCCGACGCCGACGATCTCGAACCGCTTGCGCTGCCAGGCCGAGACCCACAGCGGCTCGGTTTCCGGCGCCATCTCCGGCGGCAGAAGAAACTGGCCGGGCAAGGAATAATCAACCGGTATGCGCGTCGAGACCGGTTCGTCGCGGGTGTCGCGGCTCGCCGCCACCTCGACACGGAACGGTAGGGCCGGATCGAAGCGGCCGGCGGGCAGCCGGAAGAGGCTTATTTCCTTGACGTCGGGTGCGCCGGCGGCCGCGAGGCGGTCGATCCTGAGATAGTCCCCGCTGTCGAAGGTGATGGTTTCCTTATCCTGGATCACCGCAATCCGGTCGAAATCGCCGGTGCGACGCCAGTCTGTGCCCCGATGTGAGTGCAGGCCGCGCGAGGCGACGAACAACGCCGTCTCGCCGGGGCCCAAGACCGCCATCGCCCGGGTGAAAAGCGCTTGGCCGAGGAGGTTTCGCCCGATCGTCGGCGGGTCGAGAATCCCGACCCAGAGATCGAGGAACGGCGCCTCGCCCGGCGGTGGTGGAATCTTGGCGGCGCTCAGCGCCACGCGCGCCTGATCGAGACTGACGGTGGTGCGCGCGAGCGCCCCTTCCGCCAGCAGCGCATCCCAGGACATCGGTCTGAAGCCGATCTGGTCGATCGCCGTTCCCCGCCCTTGCGCCAAGGCAAGCGTGCGGGCGGTCCGCAGAATGGCATCGCGGATCACGCCGGTCGACACGGTCGCGCGCGAAATCACATCCGGAAGGTCGGGGCGGGAGTCGAAGTCGATGGTCGGCCGGCGGGTCAGGTCGACGCCGGCAAAGCCATCGACATAGTTGGCGATGTCCGATTCAGAAATTCCCAGGGTCAGGACCGGCTCGCTTTGGCGGATGAGCCGGGCGCCCGCGATGCGGCCTTCGCGCGTTACAGCGACGAGGATATCGATCGGACGCCCGGAATAACCGACGGATTCGGCGATTTCCCAAGTCGAGGCGATGTGGCCGATCAGGCCGTCCGGTGTGATCACCGACCAACTCGGCACCGCCCCTTCCTCCCGCGTTACGCCGAGAGGACTATCAACACCGAACAGACGTGCGGCCAGGGCCGGGTCGGGCTCGACCGCGCCGTGCTCGCCTTTGAATTGCAGCAGGCCATCGGCATGCGCGCCATCTCCCAAACCCGGGGAGGCGAAGGCCATGACGAATATGATCAAGGCCTGCCTCAGCCGCATCACGGATCATCCTTTCGCTTTTCACCCAAGATGATGCCGCTTCCCCATCGGTACCTTGATGAAAGTCAAGGAACGTGGCCGGCCGGGGGGGCATCCTCCGCTTTGAACCTACCCGCCAACGGAGGACGCCCCATGAAAACCATTCGCGAAATGCGGAGCTTGAAGCTCTTAGCCAGCATCGCGTTGCCGCTTGCGCTCGCGGCGACGGGCGTCGCCGCACAGGAGAAGCCAAAGGGGCATGGTGACTCGCCAGCCGCGAAATACGTCTACAGCGCCACCTCGATCGGCGAGATCGGCGTGGAAATCCCGGGTCTCAAGCCCGACGATCCGGTCATCACCCAGGAAGAATTCAACACGGCCGCGACGATTTACTTCGAACGCTGCGCCGGCTGCCACGGGGTGCTGCGCAAGGGCGCGACCGGCAAGGCGCTGACCCCCGACATCACCCGCAAGAACGGCTACGAATATCTGCGGGATTTCATGACCTACGGGTCGCCTGCCGGCATGCCGAATTGGGGCACCTCGGGTCAGCTCTCCGAAGAGCAGATCGACATGTTGGCCCGTTACCTGCTGATCGAGCCGCCGGCACCGCCGGAGTTCGGCATGCCGGAGATGCTCAAAACCTGGAAGGTCCTGGTCGCGCCGGAGGATCGGCCGACGGAAAAGATGAACGATATCGATATCGACAATCTGTTTTCCGTGACCTTGCGCGACAGCGGTCAGATCGCGCTGATCGACGGCGCGACCTACGAGATTCATACGGTGATCGACACCGGCTACGCGGTGCATATCAGCCGCATCTCGGCCTCCGGCCGCTATCTCTACGTCATCGGCCGTGATGCCAAGGTCAACATGATCGACATGTGGATGGAGACGCCGGCGACCGTGGCCGAAATCAAGATCGGCGCCGAGGCGCGCTCGGTCGAGACCTCGAAGATGGAAGGCTGGGAAGACAAATACGCCATCGCGGGCGCTTATTGGCCGCCGCAATACGTCATCATGGATGGTGACACGCTGGAGCCGAAGAAGGTCGTCTCGACGCGGGGCATGATCTACGATACCCAGGAATATCACCCCGAGCCACGCGTGGCGGCGATCGTCGCATCGCACTACCGCCCCGAGTTCATCGTGAACGTCAAGGAGACCGGCAAGATCCTGCTGGTCGACTACTCCGACATCAAGAACCTCAAGGTCACCGAGATCGAGGCCGAGCGGTTCCTGCACGATGGCGGCTTCGACTCCACCAAGCGCTATTTCCTCACCGCCGCGAACGCGCGCGGCAAGGTCGCGGTGATCGACACCAAGGAAGGCGAGCTGACCGCGTTGCTGGAGACCGGCGGTCAGACCCCGCATCCCGGCCGCGGCGCCAATCTGAACCATCCCGTCTACGGGCCGGTCTGGGTAACCTCGCACCTCGGCGACGAGACCATCGCGCTGATCGGAACCGACCCGGAAGGACATCCCGACAACGCCTGGAAACTGGTGCAGCAGCTTGAGGGCCTGGGCGGCGGTTCGCTGTTCGTGAAGTCGCACCCGACCTCGAACCATCTTTATGTCGATGCGCCGCTGAATCCCGACGCTGAGGTGACCGCCTCTGTCGCGGTCTTCAACGTCGACGAACTCGGCAAGGAAGAGCCCGAATACACGGTGCTGCCGATCGTCGAATGGGCGGGTATCGCGGAAGGCCAACCCCGCGTCGTGCAGGGCGAGTTCAACAAGGCGGGTGACGAAATCTGGTTCTCGGTCTGGAACGCCAAGGATCTGGAATCCGCCATCGTGGTCGTCGACGACAAGACGCTGGAGCTGAAACACGTGATCAAGGATCCGCGGCTGATCACACCGACCGGCAAGTTCAATGTCTTCAACACGCGCCAGGACGTCTACTGACGCGCGCCCGGGACGGCGGCACACGCCGCCCCGACTCGATCAGTCCGGGAGAAAGCTATGAAGACGCGTGGACGGGTGTTTTTGGTCGGGGCGGGTCCGGGCGATCCGGAGCTTTTGACGTTGAAAGCGGCGCGCGTGCTGGAACTGGCGCATGTCGTGGTCCATGACCGTCTAGTGTCGCCCGAGGTGCTGGCGCTGGCGCCGCCGACCGCGCGGCTTGTGCCGGTCGGCAAAGCGCCGACCTCCCATCCGGTTCCGCAGGAGCGGATCAACGAAATCCTCGTCGAGCTGGCACTCGAAGGGCAGACGGTGGTGCGATTGAAGGGCGGCGACCCTTTCATCTTCGGCCGCGGCTCGGAAGAGGCGGAAGCCTTGCTGGCCGCGGGAATCCCGGTCGACATCGTCCCCGGCATCACGGCGGCGCAGGGGGCTGCCGCCGTCACCGGTGTGCCGCTGACCCATCGCGGGCTGGCGACGGGGGTGCGCTACGTGACCGGACACTGCCGGAGCGACAGGCCGCTCGACCTTGAATGGCCGGGACTGGCGGACAGCCAGACCACGCTGGTCGTCTATATGGGGGCTGCCAATATCGCCGAGATTTCCGAACGGCTGACCGCGCACGGCATGCCCGCAACAACGCCGGTGCTGGCCATCGCCAATGCGACGACGCCGCGCGAGCGGCGGCTGACCTCCCGTCTGGACCGGATCGCCAGCGACATGGCCGAGGCGCGTCTCACCGGCCCGGTGCTGTTCCTGATCGGCGATGTCGTCTCGCTTTACCGCTCGTCACCCGCCGAAATGTTCACGCATCTTGCCGCCGTTCATGCGCCGTTGGCTCATGCGTGAGGTTCTGGCGGCGCTTTTGCTCGTTATCGGGGCACCGGCGTTGGCGCAGGAGCTGCCGCCGGGTCGGGCAGCTGAACTCGAGCGTTTGGTGCTGCAGGATTGCGGCTCATGCCACGGAATGACGCTGAAAGGCGGGCTGGGTCCGGATATCCGCGCTGAGACGCTGGCCGGGACGCAGCCCGACGGGCTTGTCGCCATCATTCTCGATGGCGTTCCGGGAACCGCGATGCCGCCCTGGCGCCCGCTCCTCAGCGAGGACGAGGCGGCCTGGATCGCCGGCTATCTCTTGGACGGAGGCAACGAATGAGCGGTGGCTTTTCCCTTGGCCTGATCATGCTGGCGTCGATTTCCGCGGTCTTCCTTGGCGTCGCCCAGGCGCAGGAGCCCCGTGCCACCGGCGATCTGGGCGTGGTTGTAGAACGGGCCTCGGGCTCGCTGCTGATCATCGACCAGTCCGAGCACGCCGCGATCGGGCGGGTCGAGGGCCTGGGCGATCTGTCCCATGCTTCGGTGGTGTTCTCGGCGGACGAGCGTTTCGCCTTCGTTTTCGGGCGCGACGGCGGGCTGACCAAGGTCGATCTGCTGGCCCAGTCGATCGCGGCCCGCGTCATGCAGTCCGGCAACGCTATCGGCGGCGCGATCTCCGACGACGGGCAACTCGTCGCGGTCTCGAACTACGAGCCGGGCGGCGTGCGCGTCTTCGATGCCGAAACGCTGGAGAGCGTCGCCGACATCCCGACCGGGTCGAAGACCATCGGCCTGGTCGACGCGCCGGGGCGGCGCTTCGTCTTCACCCTGTGGGACGCGGGGGAGACGTGGATCGCGGACTTCTCCGGCGAGGAACCGGCGATCACCCGGATCGGCGGTATCGGGACGAACCCCTATGACGCGCTGATCACCGGCGACGGACGGCGCTACATCGTGGGGTTGTTCGGCGAGGACGGGCTGACGGCGCTCGATCTGTGGCAGGAACCGCCGGTTCCGCGGCGGATTCTTTCGGGCTACGGCAAGGGCGAGGAAGCGCTGCCGGTCTACAAGATGCCGCATCTGGAAGGCTGGGCGCTGGCGGGCGACCGTTTTGTCCTGCCCGCCGTCGGGCGGCACGAAGTGCTCTGGGTGGACGCGCGGACGCTGGCGGAGGTGGGGCGCACGGCAACCCACGGCCAGCCGGTCTTCGCCGTCGCCCGCCCGGACGGGCGCCAGGTCTGGGTCAATTTCGCTCACCCTTTGAACGATACGATCGAGGTGATCGATACGCTTTCGGGCGAGGTGATCCATACGCTGACGCCGGGACCCGCCGTGCTGCACATGGAATTCACCGCCCGCGGCCACGAGGTCTGGGTTTCGGTCCGCGACGCCGGGCGCATCGATATCTACGACGCGCGCAGTTTCGAGAAGCTGGGCGAGATCGCGGCGGAGAGCCCGTCGGGGATTTTCTTCACCGCGCGCGCCCACCGGACGGGGCTCTGAGCGATGAGCTTGACCGTCGATAGCATCGATCGTGCGCTGCTCGACAATTGGCAGCGGGATTTCCCGCTGGTGCCACGACCGTTTGCCGCGATCGCCGAGCGGATGGACCTTCGCCAGAAGGACGTTCTTGGCCGGCTCGCCGAGCTGATGGCCGTTGGCGCCGTCAGCCGCGTCGGCGCCACCTGTCGGCCGGGCACCGCGGGCGCGAGCACGCTGGCCGCCGTCGCGGCTCCCGAATGGCGGATCGACGAGATCGCCGCCCTCATCGGCGGCGAGCCGGGCGTGAACCACTCCTATCTGCGCGAGAACCGCTGGAACATCTGGTTCGTGGTGACCGGCCCCGATCGCACCCATGTCGACGCGACGCTTGACCGGATTCGCGCGCGCACGAAACTTGAGGTCCTCGATCTGCCGCTGGTGCGCGCGTTCAATGTCGACCTGGGCTTCTCGCTCGACGGTGGCGGCCATGTGCCGCCGGCGCGCGAACATATCGACGCGGGCGTGCTGGAACCGGAGGACCGGCCGATCATGCAGGCGCTCTCGACCGGCCTGGCGCTGGTGCCCCGGCCCTTCGCCGAAATGGGTCGCGCGCTCGGCCGGTCCGAGGCGGACGTGCTGGAACGGGTCAAGGTGCTTGCCGCGGCCGGTATTCTGTCGCGGATCGGTGTCATCGTACGTCACCGCGCGCTCGGCTGGCGATCCAACGCCATGGTGGTCTGGGAGGCGAAGGAGGCCGATCTGGGCCGCATCGGACCGGCGCTGACCGCCGTGCACGGCGTCACGCTCTGCTATCAACGACGCCCGGCGCCCGGCGTTTGGCCCTACACGCTCTACTGCATGATCCATGCCCGCGGCCGCGACGAGGCGATGGCGGTGCTCGAGCGCGCCAGCCGCGAGGTCGGACTTCAGGATACGCCGCATCGGGTGCTGTTCAGCATTCGCTGCTTCAAGCAGACGGGCGCGTTGGTGGCGTCCACGGAAGGAGCAGCGGCATGAGACGTCCCGCGCCTGAACTCGACGCGACCGACCGGCGGATCGTCAACGCCCTGCAGGAAGGGTTTCCCCTGTCGCCGCGTCCCTATGCTCAGGCGGCGACGCGGCTTGGCCTGAGCGAGACCGAACTGATTTCGCGGTTGAGCCGCATGCGCGAAACCGGCGTGATCACGCGTTTCGGCCCGTTCTACGACGCGGCCGCGATTGGAGGGGCCTTTTGCCTGTGCGCGATGGAGGTCCCGGCCGAGCATTTCGAGGCCGTGGCGGCTGCGGTCAACGCCCATCCGGAGGTCGCGCACAATTACCAACGCGAGCATCGTCTCAACATGTGGTTCGTGCTGGCGACCGAAACGGCGGAGGCGGTCGAGGCCGTCGCCGATGAAATCGAGGCGGAGACGGGGATTGCCGTGCTGCGGTTTCCGAAGCTGCAGGAATTCTTCATCGGTTTCAGGGTGGCGGCATGAGCATCGACGCGATCGACCGCGGGATCATCGAGGCCACCCAGGCGGGGCTTCCGCTGACGCCCGCGCCCTATGCCGCGATCGCGGCGGAGTTGGGACTGGACGAAGCCGAGGTGATCGCGCGCATGGCGGCCATGCGGGAACGCGGCGTGATCCGCCGCATCGGGGCGGCGCCCAATCATTACGCGCTCGGCATGATCGCCAACGGCATGACGGTCTGGGACGTGGAGGACAGCGCGGCGACGCGGCTTGGCGCCGATGTGGGGGCGCTCGATTTCGTCTCGCACTGCTATCTGAGGCCCCGCGCGCGACCCGTCTGGCCTTACAATCTCTTCGCCATGGTGCATGGCGGCGATCGCAACGAGGTCGAGGAAAAGCGCGGGCATATCGCGGCACTGCTCGGCCCCGCCTGCTGCAGCGGCGACATCCTCTATTCGACCCGCATCCTGAAGAAAACCGGTCTGCGGCTCGGCCGCAAAGGAGGGCGCTGATGTTCCGCCTCTCGCATTATATGCGTCAACTGGTCGAGCCGACCCCGGTGTGCGCGCGCCGCGGGCCGGTCAAGCCGGTGGTGATCTGGAACCTGACCCGGCGCTGCAACCTGCGGTGCCGCCACTGCTACACGAGTTCGGCGGATGTGGCGTTTCCCGGAGAGCTGACCCATGAGCAGGCGATGGGCGTGCTGGAGGATCTCGGCGATTTCGGTATCCCCGCGCTGATCCTTTCCGGCGGGGAACCGCTGGCCCGCCGCGACGTCTTCGAGATTGCCGAGCGGGCGCGGCAGATGAAGATGTATCTCGCGCTTTCCACCAACGGCACGGCCATCGTCGGCGCGACGGCTGACCGGGTGGCTGAGATCGGCTTCGACTATGTCGGCATCAGCCTCGACGGGATCGGCGAGACCAACGACTGGTTTCGCGGCAAGGTCGGCGCCTTTGACGAGGCGCTGGCGGGCGTGCGGGCCTGCAAGGAGCGCAACATCAAGGTCGGCCTGCGCTTCACTATCACCGAGGACAACGCCCATCAGCTGTCCGAAATGCTGGCGCTGGCCGATGCCGAAGGGGTGGACAAGTTCTACTTGTCGCATCTGGTCTATGCCGGACGGGGCGACAAGCACCGCGGCGAGGATGTCGGCTGGTCGCGGACGCGCCATGCGATGGAGCTTCTGATCGATCGCGCATGGATTGCGGCGGCCGAAGGCATGCCGCTGGAGATCGTCACCGGCAACAACGACGCTGACGCGGTCTATTTCCTGCGCTGGGCCGAACGCCTTTTCCCGGCCGAGCGGGTCGCGCATCTGCGCGCGCATCTGGAGGCCTGGGGCGGCAATTCCTCCGGTCTGGGCGTGGCCAACATCGACCCGCAGGGCAACGTGCATCCCGACACCTATTGGTCGGACTACACCATCGGCAGCGTCAAGGAGCACCGCTTCTCCGAACTGTGGACCGGTGACGACCCGATGCTGGCGCAGCTCCGCCGCCGTCCGCGCCCGCTGAAGGGCCGTTGCGGGGCTTGCGCCTATCAGAGCGTGTGCGGCGGCAATACCCGAATCCGCGCATTGCAGCTCACAGGCGATCCCTGGGCCGAGGATCCTGCCTGCTACATGAGCGACGCCGAGATCGGGGTCAAAGCGGGTGGGCGCCTGACTGTCACGCCGTTTCGGGGAAAGAGCCATGATCCGGTTCATCGTTTTCACTAGCCTGTTGCTGACGGCCTTCGCCGGGGCGGCGCAGGGTGAGCCGCGGGCGCAGTATTCGCGGTATTGCGCCGAATGCCACGGCGCCGACCGACTCGGCGGCACCGGGCCTGCGCTGATCCCGGAGACGCTGAAACGCATGCGCGGGCCGAAGCTTGGCGTAGTGATCGCCGAAGGCCGCGCCGCGACGCAAATGCCCGGCTTCGCCGAGACCCTGAGCCCGGACGAGATCGCCGCTCTCGGCGATTACCTGACCACGTCGCTGGCGAAAATCCCGGACTGGGGTCCGGAGCAGATCGAACAAACCCGGACGCTCGACCCGGACTATGTGCCCGTCACGGCCCCGGCCTTCGACGCCGATCCTTTGAACTTGTTCCTCGTCGTCGAGACCGGCGATCATCACGTCAGTGTCGTTGACGGGGACAGCTTTACGGTGCTGGATCGCTTCCCGACGCCCTTTGCCGTGCATGGCGGGCCGAAATTCACGCCCGACGGGCGGTTCGTCTTCATCATGTCGCGCGACGGTTGGGTGCAGAAATACGATCTGTGGAGCCTTGCCGAGATCGGCCGTGTCCGCGCCGGGCTGAACAGCCGCAACATCGCGATCTCCAAGGATGGCAAGCATCTGGCGGTAGCCAACTATCTGCCGCGCACCCTGACCATCCTTGCGACCGCGGATTTGTCGGTGGAGAAAGTCTTTGAGGTGGCGGACAAGGACGGCACGCCCTCGCGGGTATCCGCCGTCTATCAGGCGCCGCAGCGCGACAGTTTCATCCTGGCGCTCAAGGACGCGCCGGAAATCTGGGAGATCGCGACCGATCCCAATGCCGCACCGGTCTATGAGGGCTATGTCCACAGTTACGAGAAGGGGATGGTCGAAGCGATCGCGGGGTCCGAGGGGCTGTTCGCGCTGCGCCGGATTGCGGTGACGAGCTCGCTCGACGACTTCTTCTTCACGCCGGATTATCGCCACCTGATCGGCGCGGCGCGCGACGGCGAACGCGGGGTCGTGGTGAACCTGACCGTCGGTCGCGAGATCGCGGAGCTGCCGCTGCCCGGCCTGCCGCATCTCGGCTCGGGCATCTCCTGGATCAGAGACGGCCGGCGGGTGATGGCGACGCCGCACCTGAAGGAGGCGCGGCTGTCGGTCATCGACATCGAGACCTGGCAGGTGGTCAAGACGATCGAGACCCTCGGTCCCGGCTTCTTCCTGCGCAGCCACGAAAACAGCCGCTATGTCTGGGCCGATGTGTTCTTCGGCCCGAACCGCGACGCGATGCATGTAATCGACAAGCAGACGCTGGAGATCGTCAAGACCCTGCGTCCGGTTCCCGGCGCCACCGTCGCCCATGTCGAGTTCGATCGGGACGGCAAGTATGCGCTGGTCAGCGTCTGGGAGGATGACGGCGCGGTCATTGTCTACGATGCGCAAACGCTTGAGGAAGTCACCCGGTTGCCGATGAGAAAGCCTTCGGGGAAGTACAATGTCTGGAACAAGATCAGCTTTTCGGATGGCACCAGCCACTGAGTCGCGCGCCGCGCTCATTGTCGCGCACGGCTCCCCCTCGGCGCCCGGGCGGCCCGAGGAGGACCTGCACGCGCTGGCCGATCGTGTGGCGGCGAGGCTTCACGGCTGGACCGTGCGGGGCGCGACGCTCGCCGGTCGCGGCACGCTCAAAGCCACGCTCGACACGCTCGGAAGCCAGCAGGTGTCGATCTATCCATTGTTCATGTCGGACGGCTGGTTTGTCAGCCGCGAGTTGCCGCGGCGGATCGGCGAGCTCTGCGACAGCGCCTTCGCGATGCTGTCGCCGCTGGGGCTCGATCCGGCCCTGCACGCGCTTTGCCTTGATTGCGTGCGCCGCGCTGCGTCGGAGCGAGATTTATCGCTGCAGGAGACCACGATCCTTCTCGCCGCGCATGGATCGCCGTCGGATCCCCGGCCACGCGAAGCCGCCGAGAAGGCCGCGCGCTTTATCGCCGCCGCCGGGCTGGTTCGCGACGTTCGCGTCGGCTTCGTGGACGAGGTTCCGTATCTTGCCGAGGCGGCGCGGCTCAATGGCCCGGCCCTGTGCCTGCCGTTCTTTGCCGGGCATGCGGGGCATGTCGATGTCGATTTGCCCCGGGCTCTCGCCGAAGCGGCCTTTCCTGGCCCGATGCTCGATCCCGTGGGGATGCGGCCGGAGATCGCGCAGATCGTCGCGGCCGCGCTGTCGATGGATGCCGTAAAAATTCCGGTTCGAGCGGCCGTATCGCGTTTGGCAACTCGCTCGGGTGCTCTCGGCACGAGAATTTCCAATACTTGACTTTCGTCAAGCCGCCCACGCCCGGGCGTCGGTATTCTTGAAAGGTCTCGGGAATATCCGGAAGGGAAGGGAATAGCATGGCCGATGAACCGGACACTCCGCGCCCGGAGCGTATCCCTTTCATGCAGCAGCTTCTCGACAACCCTTTCCTGCTGCTGGTGTTCGGGATCACAATCCCCACTGTGCTTTATCTGATCTGGGGCGTGATGGAGATCGTCACAATTCCGCTCGCCCAATAGGAGTCCGAGATGGCCATCACCCCTCCACAAAACCGGATTTGGTGGAACGAGCCGATCCACAAGATCGAGCTCAGCTGGATCGTCATCGCCTTCCTCTGGGGCCTGTTCATGTTCTTCTTCATGATCGCCTGGCACTTCATCGGCGATCAGAACCTTGCGAATGAGACCTACCGGATCAACCCGGACAAATATGTCGAAAAGGTCGAGGCGTTCGCCGAACAGTGGCAGGTCGGCGAGGAGGAGGGCGTGCCGGTGGTCCGCCCGCCGGCCGGTGAGGAGGTCTATTTACTCGCGCGTCTCTGGGAGTGGTGGCCGATTCTCGAGCTGAAGAAGGACCAGAGCTACCGCATCCATATGAGTTCGGCCGACTGGCAGCACGGTTTCTCGCTGCAGCCGACCAACATCAACATCCAGGTCCAGCCTGGATACGAACATGTCATCACCCTGACGCCGACCGAGGCGGGGGAGTTCGGCATCGTCTGCAACGAGTATTGCGGCATCGGCCATCACCAGATGACCGGCCGGATTCGCGTGACTGAATAAAGGAGAGCGCCATGACCACGATCGATGCAGGCATCGCGCCAGGCGCTTTTTCCGAGGCCGTGTTCCGCAAATGCGGCTACACCGGGCTGAAGGTGGACGTCGCCGCTCAGCGACTGATCAAGGCCAATGCGGTGGCTGCCGTCGTCTTTCTCATGCTCGGCGGGCTGATGGGGGTGGCGGTGGCGCTGACCCGCTGGCCGGCGGTGCATCTTCTGCCGGCCGAGTGGTTCTATCTGGTCCTGACCGGGCACGGCGCCAATGTGCTGCTCTTCTGGATCATATTCTTCGAGATCGCGATTCTCTATCTAGCCTCGGCGGTTCTCCTGAACTCGCGTCTCGCCGCGCCGAAATTTGCCTGGCTCGGCTTCGTGCTGATGATCGTCGGCGCGTTGATGGCGAACTACGCGGTGCTGCGCGGCGACTCATCCGTGATGTTCACCTCCTACCCGCCGATGATGGCGTCGTCCTGGTTCTATCTATCGCTGATTCTCTTCGCGGTCGGCGCACTGATCGGCGTCGCGGTCTTCTTCGGTACTCTGGTCATCGCCCGTGCCGAGCGCACCTATGAGGGATCGATACCGTTGGTCACCTTCGGCGCACTGACGGCGGCGATTATCGCGGTATTCACCATCGCGTCCGGCGCGATCATCCTGATCCCGACCTGGCTCTGGTCGCTCGGGCTGATCTCGAACATCGATCCGCTGATGTACAAGGTGATCTGGTGGGGGATGGGCCATTCCTCGCAGCAGATGAACGTTTCAGCCCATGTTTCGGTCTGGTATCTGATCGCGGCGCTGGTGGTGGGGGCGAAGCCCTTGTCCGAGAAGGTCAGCCGGACCGCCTTCCTGATGTATATCCTGTTCCTGCAACTCGCCTCGGCGCATCATCTGCTGGCCGAACCCGGCATGAGTTCCGAGTGGAAGATCATCAACACCTCCTATATGATGTATCTGGCCGTCATGGGCTCGATGATCCACGGACTGACGGTCCCCGGCGCGATCGAGGCGGCGCAGCGGCGCAACGGCTTCCGGAAGGGGTGGTTCGAGTGGCTGCAGAAGGCGCCCTGGGGCAACCCGGCCTTCTCTGGCATGTTCCTCAGCCTGGTGATGTTCGGCTTTATCGGCGGCATCTCCGGTGTCGTGCTCGGCACCGAACAGCTCAACGTCCTGATGCACAACACCATCTATGTGCCCGGCCATTTCCATGGCACTGTCGTCGCCGGCACCACGCTCGCCTTCATGGCGGTGACCTATCTGTTGTTGCCGCTCATCTTCCAACGCGAGGTCATCTGGCCGAAGCTGGCGAAGTGGCAGCCCTATCTGTTCGGCATCGGCGCCGGAGGCATCTCGCTGTTCATGATGGGGGCGGGCACCCTCGGCGTCGCGCGGCGGCACTGGGACATCACCCTGACCGATGCAGCGCATGCCTTCGAGTATGCGCCCGGTGCCTTCCTGATGATGGGGCTGAACGGCATCTTCGCGCTCATCGCGGGCCTGGGCGGCGCGCTCTACATCCTGATCACGGTTGGCACCGTGTTCTTCGGCAAGAAGCTCGACACCGCCGGAGCGCAGCCGATGCAGTTCCCGCTGCACGCACAGGGACCGTATGCGGCATCGCACTACGGCAGCGAGGGCACGGTCAAGCTGCCGGGCACGATCGTTTTGGTGACGATTTTCTTCGTCTCCTTTGTGCTCTACTACTTCGTCAACTGGAAGTATCTGTCCGACCTCTGGCTGTTCCGGTGAGGGCGGCGAGATGCTGGCCGCGCTCCGCATAACCGGTTCGATCCTGAAGCTGAGGATAGGCTTCGCCGTCGCGCTGGCAGCGCTGGCCGGGATGCTGGCCAGCGAAGGGGCGCTGTCGCCGCTCCAGGCCAGTGTCTTCCTGCTCGCGGTCCTCGGCGCCAGCGGGGCGGCCGGCGCCTTCAACCATTACTGGGAGCGCGAGAGCGACCGGGACATGCGGCGGACCCACGCCCGGCCCTTCGCCAGCGGCCGCCTGAAGCCCGGTCCGATCTGGCCGGTGACCTTTGCCGGCCTGCTGCTCGCCTCGCTGGTCATGGCCTGGTCGGTCGGAGGTTCACTGGCGGCGTTCTGGCTGTTTCTCGGCGCCATCACCTATGGCTGGGTCTATACCGTATGGCTGAAGCGGCGGAGCGTGTGGAACATCGTGGTCGGCGGCGCGTCCGGCAGTTTCGCCATCCTCGCCGGTGCGGCGGCGGTCGGCGGCGAAATGCAGGCGACGCCGGTGATCCTCGCCCTCGTCATGTTCTTCTGGACGCCGCCGCACTTCTGGTCGCTGGCGGCGGCGAAGGGCGACGACTATCGGCGGTGCGGCGTGCCGATGCTGCCAGTGATCGTGTCCGAAAAGGTATGGGCGCCGATCATCCTCGGTCACGCAGCGGTGTTGCTGGTGCTCTCCCTCTTACCGCTCGCCACCGGCATGGGTCTGGTCTACGGCGTCTTCGCGCTGGCCGGCGGCGGGCTGTTCCTATGGCGTTCGGTCCAGCTCTGGGCGGCGCCGTCGCGGCAGACCGCGATGACCAATTTTCGCGCCTCGCTCGTGCAATTCGCGCTGCTTGTCACGGGCGTCTATCTCGATGCCGCGGTCCGATGGGCGACCTGATCCGCCGTCTCGCCGCTGCCGCGCTCCTGCTCGCAGCCCTCTTGCCGTCGCGGACGCAGGGCGCCGAGAGCTTCGACCCGGCCGAGGTGGTGGCCGCGAGCGAAGCCGCGGTCGGCGAGCTCGTCGGCGACTATACGCTGGTCGACCGTCATGGCGCGTCGCTCCCGCTGGCCGAGCTTCGCAGCCGGCCGCTGGTGGTCAGCATCGTCTATACGAGTTGCTCGTCGGTCTGTCCGCCGACGACGCAGCGGATAATCGAGGCGGTCGAGGAGGCGCGTCGCGTCTTCGGCGCGCAGCAATTCTCGGTGCTGACGCTCGGCTTCGACGCCCGCAACGACACGCCGGCCCGGCTCGACGCCTTCGCCAAAACACAGCGTATTCCCGAGGCGGACTGGCGGCTCGCCAGCGCCGACGCGGCGACGCTGCGGCGGCTTCTCGCCGATGTCGGCTTCAGCTACCGCGCCGCGGCGGGCGGCTTCGAGCACATCACCCAGACGACGATCCTCGACGCCGAGGGGCGCGTCTACCGCCATATCTATGGCGACGACTTCCCGATCCAGATGTTGTTGGAACCGCTCAAGGACCTGATCTATGGCACGAGCCTGCGAGGGATCACTCGCGAGGGCCTGATCGACCGGATCAAGTTCATCTGCACGACCTACAACCCGGCGACGGGGGCCTACGAGTTCGACTATGCGATCGGCTTCGGCATCGTGCTTGGCGGGCTCTCGCTGATCCTGACGGGGATCGTGATCCTGCGGCTCTGGCTGGGTAACCGGCGGCCGGTGGGGCGATGTCGGGACGAGGTATGAGAGCCGTCGGTACTACCCTGAGCCGCGGCTTCGACCGGGTCGAACGGGCACTCGACGCCATCTTCGGACCCGAGTGGAACCCGATGGCCCAGCTTGGCACGCTCGGCTGGTTCCTGTTCTGGATCGTCACGGCGACCGGGGTCTATCTGTTCATCTTCTTCGATACCGGCGTGGTGAACGCCTATACGTCGATCGAGTGGCTGACCAACGACCACTGGTTCCACGCCGGCATCGCGCGAAGTTTTCACCGCTACGCGTCCGACCTGATGATCGCGGTCATGCTGGTTCATCTGGTCCGCGAGTTCGCCAGGGGGCGCCATCGCGGCGCGCGATGGTTCTCCTGGGTCACCGGCGTGCCGCTGATCTGGCTGGTCTATATCTCCGGCATCACCGGCTATTGGCTGGTCTGGGACCGTTTGGCGCAATACGTCGCCATCGCCAGCACCGAGCTGCTCGACTGGCTGCCCTTCTTCGGCGAGCCGGTGGCGCGCAATTTTCTCACGCCAGCGTCGCTGAGCGGGCGGTTCTTCACCCTGCTGGTGTTCCTCCATATCGCGGTGCCGCTGATCCTGTTGCTGGTGATGTGGATCCATGTCCAGCGGATCAGCGATGCCCGGACCGCCCCGAGACGGGAGCTCGGCGGCATGGTGCTGGCGGGCCTGTTGATAGCCTCGCTGCTGCTACCCGCCCGCTCGCAGGCCGCGGCCGATCTGGCGATGGTGCCGGCGCAGGTCGGGATCGACTGGTTCATCCTGCCGCTCTATCCGGTGATGGATCTGGTGCCGGCGGGGGTAATCTGGGCCGGCCTCGTACTCTTCACCGTCGGAATCTCGGCCCTTCCCTGGTTGCCGCCCAAGCCCCGTCCGGCGCCGGCCGAGGTGTTTCTCGACCATTGCAACGGCTGCAACCGCTGCGTCGAGGATTGCCCCTACGGCGCGGTCACACTGGTGCCGCGCACCGATGGCGCGCCGTTTCCCCACCAGGCCGAAGTCGATCCCGATCGCTGCGTCGCCTGCGGCATCTGCATGGGGGCCTGCCCGTCCTCGACGCCGTTCCGCCGCTCCATCGATCTGGTGACCGGGATCGACCTGCCCGACCTCTCGCTGAAGATGGTTCGCGAGCAGGTGATCGCGGCCGCAGTGGAGCTGAAAGGGCCGGGGCGGGTGCTGACGCTGGCTTGCGCCCATGGCGCCGCGGGAAGGGATGTGCCGGGACGGGTGGTGCTGCCCTGTGTCGCCATGGCCCCGCCATCGCTGATCGACTTCATCCTGTCGCGCGATCTGGCCGACGGCGTGGCGATCGCCGGTTGCGCCGAGCGGGAATGCCAGCACCGCTTCGGCATGGAATGGACCGAGCAACGTATCGCGGCGACCCGCGATCCCTATCTGCGCGCCCGGGTGCCGCGCGCCCGGCTGGCGACGGTCTGGGCGGGGCCGACGGAAACGGCGCGGCTTGCGCGCGAATTGGCGGCCTTCCAGGATCGTCTCGCGGCGCTGCCAGCCGATGTTTCTCCGACGGCGGGAGCGACGCAGCAGTTCCCCCCGCCGCTCAAGGAGGTCGACCCATGAGCCGGGTCCGTCGCCTGATCCTCGGCACCGCCGTAACGGCGGTGGTCGCCACCGGCGCCGCGTTTTTCTCGGCCGCGCCGTCATGGCGGACCCTGCCGGAGGGGACAGGCGTGGTGAAGCTCAGCTTCACCCATGGCGGCGCGCGCAACTGCCGACAGCTCGACGCCGAGGAACTGGCTCGATTGCCGGCGAATATGCGCAAGCGTGAGATCTGCGATCGCGAGCGGGCGGCGCTTCGGCTCGAACTCGACATCGATGGTGAGCCGGCGCTTCGCGCCGAACTGTCGCCGAGCGGCCTGGCCGGCGACGGTCCGGCCCGGGTGTACAAGCGTTTCCCGCTCGGCGCGGGCGATCATGAAATCGCCGTCCGCCTGGCCGACACTGGGCGCGCCGATGGCTTCGACTATGAGGCCGCACGGCGCGTTAACCTGGCGGCGGAGCAGAATCTCGTCATCGACTTTCGCGCCGAGCAGGGCGGCTTCGTGTTCAACTGACTTCTGCGAGAGGAGCTTTCAATGCCCCGGATGGAATGGAAGGACAGCTATAACGTGGGCGTTCCGGCTGTCGACCACGAGCACAAGGAACTGATCGATCTCGTCAACCGGCTTGGCGACGCGCTGATCGGGGACGGCGATGCGGTCGCCGCCTTCGGCGATCTATTTCGCGGGATATCGGCGCATTTCGCGCTGGAGGAGAAATTCATGCGCGAGCACGACTACGACCAGATCGCGCAGCACAAGGCCGATCACGAGCGGCTGCTCGACGAGTTGCGGGATATCATGAGCGATTACGAAGCCGGCGACGGGGACCAAGGCGGCCGACTGATCGCTGCGCTGGACCCATGGTTCACCGAGCACTTCAAGACGCATGACGCCCGGCTCCATTCCCGCCTCGGCCAGCATCCGCATTGACGGGTGGGCCGCAGGAGAATGCACGTCATGATCCATGACCAGCCTCGTCAACTCTGCAATCTGTGCAACGAACTATGCTTTTCCCCGAATTTGATTCAGTTGGATTTGGAAGCCACAACCATACCAGACGGTGATGACCTCAATCACGACCTTACCGGCAGAGATG
Source organism: Aurantimonas coralicida (assembly GCA_011050685.1). Classification (GTDB taxonomy): domain Bacteria; phylum Pseudomonadota; class Alphaproteobacteria; order Rhizobiales; family Rhizobiaceae; genus Aurantimonas; species Aurantimonas coralicida_A. The sequence goes on along the minus strand of DRFF01000169.1, from coordinate 619 downwards.
CGCGCCCATTAACTTTCAACGCTGCGTTGTGGAAGGTTATGTCTTGGCACGGCATGCAGATAGGATGGCACGCAAGCCAAAGCGCACGAGTATCGATCCAAGGTGAACCGATTTTTACCCTGCATTGGGCGCACCCCATGCACCAGGAGCAGACGATCGAAGGCTGGATGCCCCTGCGCTAAGTCGCACGCATCCTGGGATGTCCCGCCGGAGCGGAGGTGCTGGGCGGGGCGCTTGATCTTACCCCTGACGCCGACCGCCCGCGTTTCTTGGCAGAGATTGCCGCTGAACGGGAAAGCAGTCTCGAAGACGCCGCCGAAACTCTCCGCGGAGCAATTGCCGCACGCCGTGATGGCACGAATTAGTGATGTGGTTTTCGCCCTGGTGCCCAGTCACGGTACTGTCGAGGTGCGAGAAGCTCGGATGTCTGGCCTACGTATCTTCGGGGTAACTGTCGACGAGGACGCCGGCGACTGGGTCGCGTCCGTCAACGTGGTGGAAATTGGGGTGTAACTGAAGCGGCTCCGTTTCAGGCGACTGCGGTGGAAATCCGTATGGTTTCTGGCTTGCTGCCTGTGGCCATGAGTTCGGCCATAGGCTCGGTCTGCATGTAGCGGTT
>DRFF01000168.1 GCA_011050685.1 Aurantimonas coralicida | reverse complement strand
CTCGAATTCGAGACGGACGGTGGCGGGTTCTGTCCGGGTGATCGGCGGCGGCACGTTTGCGGGGTTCTGGCTGATGTCGGTCATGCTTGGGTGGGTAGGGTTTGAGGAGTAAAGTCGGTTGCCGGAATTTCCGGCCGTACTGGCGCGTGGAGCACCAGTCGTCTGGACGGACTGCGCTACCGCAGTCGAAGCGCTCAGCATGCTGCCCACCGCAAGGCCGGCCGTACCGGCCAGCAGGCTCCGCCGGTTGACCGCGGGCGCGTATTCTTTCCCAGAGCTCAAACTCGTCTCCCGATTGGTTGTGCTCTGATTGGACTTGTCTGGCATAATGATCTCCTTATTTGTGTAAGCTGCTGCTGCTTACGGGACATTCTTTGGCTCAGTTATAGCGTCTCGCAAGGCGTTTTTCCATTGAAGGGGCCGTGGGGTCTTCCGAAGTTGTAAAATCGCTCCCATTCAACGAGTTTGGCCTCCTGCCCGAACAGGTTCCCGTTCGCTGCGGCCCGTCCTTCTGCCGGGGATCGAGACGGCCGGGGGCTTAGGTCAGCCTTCGCGGCCGTCAAGCCTTCGTCGCTCCGTAATCCCTGAGGATCTGCGCGGTGATCTGAATTCTTCATCGTAGCCAGAGACGTGGAAGACAGCCGACACCGGTACACAAATCCTCGCCCCCTTCGCGGGGCTCCGTCCGTACGGACAGGTCAAGCCCGGCAAGCCACTTGCTGTAACGGTATCGGTCTGGCCTCGTCTTTAGAGCGTCGACGGAACGAGCTTCCCGAGCGGTTCGACACGGATGTGAGCGACACCGCTATCTCCAGAAGGTCACACGCAATCCGTCCGAGCCAACTTAGAAGGACGCCCTCCGATGACACACAAGCAGGTTGTACTCTGTTCTCCCGTTCGTACGGCGATCGGCACCTATGGCGGGTCTTTGAAGGATGTTCCGGCAACCGAGCTCGGCGCAACGGCCGTCCGGGCGACGGTCGAGCGGTCCGGCCTCGACCCCTCGCGCATCCAGGCCGTGGTCATGGGACAGGTTATCCAGGCCGGGACCAAAATGAACCCGGCCCGCCAGGCCGCGATCGGCGCCGGCATTCCCGTGGCTGTGCCGGCCATGACCGTCAATCGCGTCTGCGGCTCGGGTGCTCAGGCGATCGCTTCGGCCGCCCAGGACGTCATGCTGGGCTATCTCGATTGCGTAGTTGCCGGTGGCATGGAGAATATGGACCAGGCGCCCTACCTGTTGCAAAGCGGCCGCTGGGGCAATCGCATGGGCGATGCCTGGATGTACGACAGCATGCTCCGTGACGGCCTCAATGACGCTTTCTCCGGCGAGCATTCCGGCTGGCACACGGAAGATCTGGTCAAGCAGGCCCAGGTCACGCGCGAGGACCAGGATCGGTGGGCCGAGCGCTCCCAGCAGCGCTTTTCCGAGGCCCAGGCCGGCGGTAGGTTCAAGCAGGAAATTGTTCCGGTCGAGATGAAGTCCCGCAAAGGGACGGTCACGTTCGATACTGACGAGCACAACCGGCCCGATACCACCCTCGAGAGTCTGGGCAAGCTCAGGGCGGCCTTCCGAAAGGACGGCACGATCACCGCCGGTAACGCGCCGGGGCTCAACAGCGGCGCGGCGGCGATGATCGTCGCGGAGGCAACGTGGGCGGAGAACAACGGCCTGAACCCCATCGCTCGGCTGGTGTCCTACGGTGTAGGCGCGGTCGAGCCGGGTTTGTTCGGTCTCGGCCCGGTACCGGCCGTCTCTCAGGCCTTGGAACGAGCAGGCTGGCGTGCCGGGGATCTCCAGCGGGTGGAGATCAACGAAGCATTCGCGGCCATTGCCGTCGCGCTCGTGCGCGAACTCGGACTCGATGAGGAGATCGTCAATGTCGAAGGGGGCGCGATCGCGCATGGTCATCCGATCGGCGCGACCGGCGCCGTCCTTACCACCCGGCTGCTTCATGCGATGGAGCGCGACGGGTTGAAGCGCGGCATGGTGACGCTCTGCATCGGCGGCGGCCAAGGCATTGCTCTCGCGTTGGAACGGGTTGCCGCATGACCGTGATCGACTGCCTTGACAGGCGTAATGTCAGCGACACCGTTATCCATATCGGATAACGCATCGCGGCTGCTGCTGCCGCCGAGGTTTTCTCGCACCAGGCGACCGCGGAGACCTCAACCGACCTGTGGGCCGCGTCGATCTGGCGCTCGCCGGGTGGCTCCAGTTGCGCCTCTTCGACACACGGTTGCGTAGCCCTTTTAGGGTCTGTTATCCGGTTTCCGCCGCCTGCTTGACTGAAAGAAATTTGTTCGCCCTTTAGAGTAGATGATGAAATCTGGTTACCAAGCGAACAGCATCACTCTCACCGGCGCCGTCTCGATGGGCACTGGCGTTATGATCGGGGCGGGAATCTTCGCGCTCACCGGGCAGATCGCGGAACTGGCGGGGCCGTGGTTCCCGCTCTCCTTCATCGCCGGCGGGATCGTGACCGGGTTCAGCGCCTATACCTATGTGAAGATGTCGAACGCCTTTCCGTCCGCGGGCGGGATCGCGATGATCTTGCAGAAGGCCTACGGCCCAGGGGCCATCGCGGCCGCCGCGTCGCTGTTAATGACGCTCTCCATGGTGATCAACGAGAGCTTGGTCGCCCGCACCTTCGGCACCTACTTCCTGAGGCCGTTCGATCTGGATGCAGGCAATGTCCTTGTGCCGGTGCTCGGCGTCGGGCTGATCGTCTTCGCCTATCTGGTCAACATATCCGGCAACCGCTCCGTCGGCCTGTTCTCGGTCGTCATGGCGTTCCTGAAGATCGGCGGCATCGCGGCCTTCGGCATCGCCGCGCTCGCGGCCAGCGGATTCAGCTTCGAGCCGGCATCCGGATCGTCGGACGCTTTCCCGATCGCCGGCTTCACGGCGTCGGTCGCGCTGTCGATCCTCGCGTTCAAAGGCTTCACCACGATCACCAACAGCGGTGCCGAGATCGTCGATCCGCACCGCAATGTCGGTCGCACGATCATCCTTTCGATCGCGATCTGCGTGGTGGTCTACCTGCTCGTCGCCTTCGCGGTCGGCTCCAGCCTCTCACTCGAAGAGATCGTCGCGGCCAAAGACTACTCGCTGGCCGAGGCGGCGAAGCCGGCGTTCGGTGCTTATGGATTCTACTTCACCATCGCGCTTGCTGTCGTCGCCACCGCCTCGGGCCTGCTCGCCAGCGTCTTTGCCGTCTCGCGCATGCTGGCGATGCTGACGGAAATGGAGTTGATCCCCCACAGTCATTTCGGCATGTCCGGTCCAATCCGCGAACACACCCTGGTCTACACGGTGGTGGTAGCGGGGTTCCTGACAGTGTTCTTCGATCTCAGCCGCATCGCGTCGCTGGGCGCCTTCTTCTATCTGGTGATGGACATATTAATTCACTGGGGCGTGTTCCGCCGCCTACGTCAGGAGATCGGCGCCAACGGCTGGGTGCTGATCGTTGCCATCTCCCTGGACGCGCTCGTGCTCGGCGTCTTCGGCGCCTTGAAGCTGCAATTGGACCCGCTCATCGTGGCCATCGCTGTCGCCGCCATCGCCGCGGTCTTCGGCTATGAGCGCGTCTTCCTGTCGCGCTGGACGGCCACGGGAGACCATGGCGGTCACTGAACGCCGGGGCTCACCCTACCCGCCGATGGGAGGTACGCGGAAACATTGGAACGGACCGACTCGGCGGCGGGCGTAGCGAACAGGAAATACTTCATGTCGGCCTCGCCCGAGAGGCCTCAAGCCCGGTGACAGAATGCCGGCGTATAAGTTTGGTGCCCGAGAAGAGCGCACACTCAGGACAAGCGGCAACAGCACCAGGGTTTTCTACATGGATCGCGGCGGCGCGCGGCTTCATGTTGGCGACCATTCATCATGGAGCGATCGCGCCGCTTTCCAGGTGTCTATTGTCATAGGCGAAGACGATCTTTGGATCGGGTTGGGCCGCGTGCTCGTCTTTGTTGGGACAGTCGACCCGCGACATCAGATGGCGGATGACATTCAATCGCGCCTGCTTCTTGTCGT
>DRFF01000167.1 GCA_011050685.1 Aurantimonas coralicida | reverse complement strand
CTTCGTCTTAAGACGCGGGAAAGTCGGTCGCCGCCAGGTCTGCAAATCGCAAAGCTTCTCCATCTTCACAAAAAAACCAGCCCATCACCAAAACGCCCCTCGTGCCCACAAAGCCGAGGGGCGTTTTGCGTTTGAAAACTACGCTCCATCCAAGCACTGCCCGCCAAGCCACCCCGGTCACCGCTGAAACAAGCAACGGCCCAAACCGATGCCGCAAAAGTGCGCCCCGCCGCCAGCCTCAATCAGCCGGGCAGGGCCAAACGAGGTCACAATATCGACCTGAGGTGATCGTAAGTGGCCTTCCGGCGATATCGAGGAGGAGCACGTTTGACGATGCAATTCGGGTTGGACTGGAAAAAGCGACACGGTGGAACGCTTGTCGTGGGGGTCTTGCTGACCTGGCTGTTCTTGTTGTCCCGGCCGGAGTGGTCGCCGATGCATCAGTGGAACAGGGCGCTGGCTGACACCTCGCTGGTGATGGTCGCTTCGTCGATGGCCATCGGCCCGCTGTCCCGCCTATGGACCCCATTTCGCAAGGCCATCCCCTGGCGGCGTGAGTTCGGCATCTACGGAGTGCTTCTGGCTTTCGCCCATGCCGTGTTTATCCTGATCGGATGGGTGAATCTCGATCTCATGCGGCTGATCGGCTACGAGTTCCATCCGCAATTGCTGCGCTACGTGATGCTTCAACATGGCTTCGGCCTAGCGAATATCATCGGCATTGTCGCGCTGGTCTACGCTGCAATTCTTGCGGTGACCTCCAATAATGCCAGTCAGAGACTGCTGGGAGGGTCGGTGTGGAAGTTTGTCCAGCAGGGTACCTATGTGCTGTGGTGGCTTTCGGTCGCGCACACAGGATATTTTCTCTATCTCCATTTTCAGGACTTCCATCGCCCGACGCCCGAGCCCAATTGGGCGCAATGGCCATTCGCGATCCTCGTGCTTTCCGTGATGGCCTTGCAGACGGCGGCCTCGTTGCGGACATGGCGCGCCAAGAACAGACCGGCCCTGTCGCTGTCCTAGCGACGAGGTTTTCGGGCGTCGTTCGGACCATACGGGAGCGCTCGAGATAACGGAATGGGCGAAGACGACCCGCGACCATTGCCCTGCGCCATCCGGGGCCAATATGGGCTCGATCCGCGACCGATGCGCCGTTAGGCCATAAGCGGTATCAGGTGGCTCGTGCCGGTAAAGGTTATATGAACGAAACGATGACTGTCCTGCTCATTTTGGCTGGTGGCCTGCTGGTGGTGATCACCACTACAGACGCCATTGGCGGGTTCTTTCGGATCGGCGCCAGCGCGGGGATTCTCACCCGCCCCGTCGAAGATCTGGTCAGCAGAGTTGTCCTCTGGTGGGTGCGGCGGTCCGGCAATCGGAGCCAGCTGAATCTGTTGGGGGCCTATTGCGTGGTCACCCGCACCGTCGTGAGCGTGACGGGGCTGTGGATCGGCTGGAGTCTGATCTATATGTCCTCGCCGGAGGCGGTCGTCACCGCAACGTCAGAGATTGCCGCGGAGACGCTCGAACGCTTTTACTTCGCGGGGTATACGGTTTCGACGCTGGGCCTTGGCGATTTCAAGCCGGGCAACGATACGTGGCGTCTTGTTACGACCGTCACGTCGCTGTCCGGTTTCATGTTTCTGACCTTCATGGTCAGTTTTCTGGTGACGATCTCAAGCCAGATCTCGCAGCGGCGCTCGCTGGCCATGACCATCACGGCGGCGGGCGATGGCCCGCATGCGATCCTTGATCGTTATCGTCAGGACGACGCTGTCGATCTCAGTCCGCTGTTGAGCATGATCGCACTGCCGCTGATCAAGTCCGCCGAGGCCAGCACGAATTTGCCGCTGCTGCATCGATTTCATTCCGCTGACACGGTCGGATCCTATGCCGTGGCGATCGCGAGACTCGATGAGACGCTGACCATACTGGAGCATGGCTGCAAGGGCGGCGAGCACCCCCAGATCGCGCTGGCGCGACACGGCATCGACATGATCGTCGATACCCTTCCGGATGGGGGACGAAACCACGACGAGGCGGCGTCGCCTTCGTTGGCGCCATTGCGGAAGTCCGGCCTCGATTGCGCATCCGACGAAGAATTCGACCGCGCGACGTCGGAAGAGTCCGTGCGGTATCGTCGCAATCGGCTGAAGAACATGGTCGAGACACTCGGATTTTCCTGGCACCGGGATGTCTACCAGGGTCTGTAGCGCACCTCCGAGCCCGTTCCGGCGGCATGGCGGGGCCGCTATTGGGCCGGACGCCCGGCGCGGCCCAAACCGGGTGTCGACAGGCCCGCCCGTCAGCCTGACGGTTTCGCCGCTGGCGATCCATTTGTTCGACAAGGCCAACGAACAATGTATCAACTGACGATGGCCGCGCCGCCGCCGGGCGTCAGTCGCCTTTTTTCTTCGGCAGGTCGATGCCGGCGAAAGTCTTGATGACGGCGCTGTCGGCCTCCTTGCCATAGCCGGCATTGCTGGCATTGAGATACATCGCGTAGGCGGTCGAGGCGAGCGGCAGCGGGAATTGGAGCGACCGGCCGGTCTCTGTCACCAGCCCCATGTCCTTGACGAAGATGTCGACCGCCGACATCGGCGTGTAGTCCCCTTCGACCACCCCCTTCATGCGGTTCTCGAACATCCAGGAATTGCCGGCCGCGTTGGTGACGACGTCGTACATCAGATCGAGCGGGATGCCGGCGCGGGAGGCAAGCGCCATCGCCTCGGCGCCGGCCGCGATATGGACCCCGGCGAGAAGTTGATGGACGATCTTCACCGTCGCGCCGAGACCGATCGTCTCGCCGATATTGTAGACCTTGGCCGCGATCGCATCGAGCAGCGGCTCCAGCGTATCGAAGACGTCCTGCGGCCCGGCGGCCATGACCGTCATCTCGCCGGTCTCGGCCTTCGCTGCTCCGCCCGAGACCGGCGCGTCCAGCATTTTCAGGCCGGCGGCGCGCAAATCCTCATCGAAGCGGCGGGCATCGTCGGGGGAGATGGTCGCAGACACCACGACCGGCGTCCCGTGCCTCAGCAGCGGCGCGATGCCGTTCGCGCCGAACAGCGCGTCGCGGCATTGGGCGGCGTTGACCACCAGAAGCACGACCGCATCGAGATCGCCGGCAAAGGCCGAGGCGTCCTGGCCGACGCCGGCGGCTCCCGCCTGCTCGAGCCGCTCTAAGGCGGCGGGGGACAAATCGACGCCGTAGACCGTCAGGCCGGCCCGCAGGGCGGACAGGGCCGCTCCCATGCCCATCGAGCCGAGGCCGATGAAACCTACCTTCATTGCCGCCAAAGCGCCCTCCCATCATCTGTTTCAGGAGCCTCGGCGGACAACAGGTTCCGCTTTCGGCAATTCGTGACCGCCGCCTAACGCTCGCCAGACCCGCCGGCGCGAACCGACGTCATCCAGCCTATCCCGTCGTCGGTCGTGCCGCGCGGCCGGTATTCGGCACCGAAAAATCCCGCATAGCCGAGCGCCGCAATCGCCGGTAGCAGCCGCTCATAGGCAAGTTCGCCCTCGTCTGGCTCGGCGCGGGACGGCACGGCGGCGATCTGCACATGGCCGATCAGGGCCCGGTGGCGCTCGAAGCGGCGGATCAGATCGCCCTGCATGATCTGGGTATGGTAACAGTCGAACATGATCTTCAGTTCGGGCCGGCGAAGACGCGCGACGATCGCCGCCGCCTGCTCGATCTGGAAGAGAAAATAGCCCGGCGCGTCGCGGTGGTTGATCGGCTCGATGAGCACCATCATGTCGTGTTTGGCGGCGCGGTCGCAGGCATAGGCGAGGTTCTTGTCGAACGTTTCGCTCGCGCCTTCGACCCCTTGGGTTTTTCCGGCCATGACATGGATGGCCCTGGCGCCGATCTTGGCGCCGTAATCGAAGGCCTCGTCGATAGCCGCCCGGGCTTCCGTCTCCCGGCCGGGCACCGCGGCAAGGCCGAAATCGGTCGCGCCGCCCTTGCGGGTGTTGAGGCCGAGCATTGTCAGGCCGGTCTCCTCCAGCGCCCGCCAAACGGCCGCCGCGTCCTCGTCATAGGGCCAATGACATTCGACGGCGTCGAAGCCGGTCGCCTTCGCGCGGACGATCGCTTCGGGAAGCGACAGTTCGGTCCAGAGGAACCCGAGATTGGCGGACAGGCGGATCATCAGGACCACTCCACGTCGAAGGCGGTGACGACGCCGGCGATCTGTTCAGGTGTCAGCAGGCGGGGTTGCAAGCCGCGGGTCAAAAGCGCGAGACGCGCCGTCTCTTCCAGTTCCTCGACGGCATAGACGGCGGCTTCCAGATCCTTGCCGGCGACGACCGGACCGTGGTTCGCCAGCATCACCGCCGAGCGGCGCCCGGCGAGCCCGCGGATCGCGTTGCCCGTGGCGGCGTCGCCGGGCAGAAAATACGGCAGCAATTGTACCTTGCCGAGCCGCATGATCGAATAGGCGGTGAGCGGCGGCAGCATATTGTCCGGGTCGAGGTCCGGCAGCATCGAAAGGGCGACCGAATGGGTTGAATGGAGATGCACCACCGCGCCGGCGGTGGACCGGGTTTCGTAGAACGCCCGGTGCAGCGGCATTTCCTTGGTTGGCTTGTCGCCCTCGACGAGCGTCCCAGCCGCATCGAAGCGGCTGAGACGGGCCGGATCGAGCCGGCCGAAGGAGGAGCCGGTCGGCGTGACCAGCAGCCCGCCATCGGGCATCCGGACCGAGATGTTGCCCGAGGCGCCGTGGGTCAGGCCACGGTCGTAGATCGAGCGCGCCAGTTCGCAGACCGTCTCGCGAAGCTGTGCCTCAGACGTCATGATGCTCGCCTTTCAAGACACCCAGCGCGGTCTGGAAAAAATCCGCGTCGCCGAAATTGCCCGACTTCAGGGTCAGCCAGAGCGGTCGGTCCGACGCCTTCACCGCCGGAACGCCCGGCGCAATCTCAGGCCCGATGGCAAGGGCGGAGAGGCCGAGACCCTCGACCACCGCGCCCGACGTCTCGCCCCCCGCCACGACCAACCGCGTGACGCCGGCCGCGCATAATTGGCGGGCGGTTTCGGCGAAGAACTCTTCAAGGCGCGCGGCGAGCGCGTCCCGGCCGAAATGCCGCTGCGCCGCCTTGACCGCCCCCGGATCGGCCGAGGAGTAGATGAGCGGAACCCCTCCGGTCTGTTCGAGCGCCCAGTTGACCGCGCCGTCCGGCGACTGCTCGCCCGCCATCACCCGGTCCGGCACGATTTCGAGGGCAGGGGAGGTCTTGGCATAGCGCGCGACCTGCGTCCGCGTCATGGTCGAGCATGAGCCGGACAGGATCGCCGCTGGGCCGTCGGAGCCGGTCCATGTGGACGGCTCCGACGCCAACAGATCCTCGGCGCGGAAATTGTCCGGAAGGCCGAGAGCAATGCCCGAGCCGCCGGTCAAAAGCCGCAGGTCCTTCGCGGCGGCTCCGATGGCCAGGAGATCGGCGTCGCGGATCGCGTCGACCACCACCACGGGGCGGCCGGCGGCCACCTCGTCGGCCATCGCCTCTAGGATCGCCGGGCCACCTCGAAACACCGTTGTCGCGGCGACGTGCCCGACGCCCTGTTTCGTCTGCGGCGCCAGCCAGCGGCGAAGGTCGGCATCCGTCATCGGTGTCAGCGGATGGTGTTCCATGCCGCTCTCGCTGAGCAGCCGATCGCCGACGAAGAGGTGTCCTTGATAGATGCTGCGCCCTGTCGCCGGGAAGGCTGGACAGACGATCGTGCGGTCCGTCCCGAGGCGCTGCATCAGGGCATCGATCACCGGCCCGATATTGCCCTCGGGGGTCGAATCGAAAGTCGAACAGTATTTGAACAGGAACTGCCGGCAGCCCTGGTCGACAAGCCAGTCGAGCGCCGCAAGCGACAGCGCCACCGCCTCGGCCGGGGGAATCGTCCGCGACTTGAGGGCGACGATACCAGCCTCGACGTCGGGCTCGGCGGGGCCATTTGGCACACCGGAGAACTGCGTCACCCGCATGCCGCCCTTGGCGAGGGTGTTGGCAAGGTCGGACGAGCCGGTGAAGTCATCCCCTATGCAGCCGAGCAGCATCGTCCCTCTCCTCTGTCGCCAGCCTCGGCAATGTATACCGCGGCAAGGCTAAGTACCGCGTCTTTGCCGCAGGTGCCAAGCCTTGCCATGAAGGAAGTTGAGGCGCCAGGGATCGAAGCGACCCCTTAATGAAGGCGGGCGACGGATTCGTTACTCGTAGAAGACGTCGACCAGCGACAGCGAGACCGCCGGCACATAGGTGACGAGGATCAGGATCAGGACCAGAACGCCGATGAACGGCAGGTTCGTCTTGGTCGTCTTCCAGATGTCGGTGCGGGCGATCGAGCAGGCCGTGACCAGCACGCTGGCAACCGGCGGGGTTTGCTGGCCGAGCGCGATATTCAGCGTCAGCAGGATGCCGAACTGTATCGGGTCGATGCCGATTTCGTGGACCAGCGGCATGAAGATCGGCACGGTCAGGATGATCGCGGCGGCACCGTGCAGGACCATGCCGACGAACAGCAGGAAGACGTTGATGATCATCAGGACCAGGAACTTGTCGGTGGTCAGGGTGGTGATGCTGGCGGCGAGGCGCTGCGGCATCTCGGTCTCGGTCAGATAGAGGCCGAGCACGGCCGAGGTCGCGACCAGCAGCATCACCACGGCGGTCTGGATCACCCCGTCGACCAGCGAAAGATAGAGTTTGCGCAGATTGATCTCGCGATAGATGAAACCACCGATCAGCAGCGCGGCGACGACGGCAAGGCCCGCGCCTTCGGTGGCGGTGACGAAGCCGCCAAAAATGCCGCCGAGGATGATCACGGGGAGGATCAGGGCCCAGCCGGCGTCCTTGGTCGCGCGCCAGAGGCGGCAGAGGCTGAACGCCTCCTCGCGCGGCAGGTCGTAGCGAACGGCGAAATAATAGCAGAGCGCCATCATCGAAAAGCCGCCAAGCAGTCCCGGCACGATACCGGCAACGAACAGCCGCACGATCGAGGTGTCCGACAGCGCGCCGTAGAGGATCATCGGAATCGACGGCGGGATAATGATAGCCAGCGAGGCGGAGGACGAGGTGATGGCGGCGGCGAAGCGGGGCGAATAGCCCTTTTTCTTCATCGCCGGGATCAACACCGAGCCGATCGCCGCGACGTCGGCGACGGCCGAGCCGGAAATTTCGGCGAAGAACAGCGAGACGCCCACATTCACCATCGCCAGGCCACCACGCAGGAAGCCGATCAGGGCCGAGACGAAGGTGATCAGTCGCTGCGAGATGCCGCCGGTGTTCATCAGCGCGCCGGCCAGGATGAACAGTGGAATGGCAATCAGCGGGAAGCTGGTGGCACCGTCGAAGATCGACAACGCCGCGTTGAGAAAGCCGAGATAGCCGTTCAGCATGAATACGCCGACCAGGGCGCTGGCGAGGATCGCGACAGCGATCGGCAAGCCGATGGCGATCAGCACGAACATCAACAGGAGGATGAGCGCCTCGGTCATTTTGGCTCTCCGGCGCGCATGGCGTTGAGTTCGGTTTCGGCGCGGGCGATCTCGGTCTCGATCTCGCGCTGCTCCGGATCGAGGCCCTCCTCGACGTCCCGATAACGTTCGGGGAGGGTGAGAAGGCGCGCCAGGATGATCAGCCCGGCGCTGATCGGCAGGATGCTCTGCACGAAACTGCGGGGAACGAACCGGACGGAGATCAGCGTTTCATTGCCGAAGATGTCGAGAATCGCCCAACCGGCCCAGCCGATCACCGCGAAGACGACCAGGAAGATCAGTTCGACGACGACGAACAGAACCGTGCGGCTTGGCCGCGGCAGCGCGAACAAGAGCCCGCTGAAGCCCAGATGCGCGTTCCGCATCGTCGCCAGCGCCGCCCCGGAAAAGGTGATCCAGGCGAGCAGCACCGAGGCGATCTCGTCGTACCAGATCAGCGAATTACCGGAATAGCGAAACGTCACGCCCAAAAGAACGACCCCAGTGAGGACGATGAGCAGGAACAGCGTCACGGCTTGAAGGGCGATGTCGAGCCAGCGGGCGAGCCGGGACATGGGCGGTTTTCCAAGAAAGGCATGTGAGACGGTTGACGAGCGAAAAACGGGGGCCGACTTCGCCGGCCCCCGTATTGTGTGACGGTCCTAGGAGCCGTCGGTGAGCGACTGCGCCTTGTCGATCATCTCCTGGCCGCCTTCGACCTCTGAGGCGAACTTCTCATAGAGCGGCTTGGAGGCGTCGACGAAGGCCTGACGGTCGGCCTCGTTGACCTCCATGCCGCCGTCCTTCAGCTTCTGGAGAAGTTCGCCGTCGGCGCTGGCGCCCTGTTCACGCGCCCAGGTCGCGACCTCCTTGGCGGTCTCGGCGAGCACCGTCTGGACTTCAGGATCGAGCTTTTCGAACGTTGCGATGCCGACCGTCGGGTAGGCCGGCGAATAGACGTGCCCGGACATCGACAGATATTTCTGCACCTCGTCGAGCTTGCCCGCGGCGATGTTGGTCAGCGGGTTCTCCTGACCGTCGATGACGCCGGTCTGCAGCGCGACGAAGACTTCGGAGAACGACATCGGCGTCGGGTTTGCGCCATAGGCCTGGAACATCGCCACCCGCCAGGACGAGTTCGGCGTGCGGATCTTCAATCCTTCCAGATCGGCCGGCGTGTTGATCGGTCGCTCGTTGTTGGTGATCTGGCGGAAGCCGTTTTCCCAGATCGCCAGCGGGCGATAGCCTTGTGCCTCGGCGGCCGGCACCAGGACGTCCTTGAACAGGGTCTCGTCGATACGCGCCAGGTGGTCGCGATCCTTGACCATGAAGGGCAGGTCGAAGAGCGCGTATTCCGGCGCGATCTCCGGCATCGTCGAGGACGGCAGCGTCAAGTGCATGGTGCCGAGCTTGATCTTCTGCAGCATGTCCTTGTCCTTGCCGAGCTGCGAGGAGTCGAACACCTTGACCACGGCCTTGTCGCCGAGCTTTTCGTTGGCGCGCTTGGCGAATTCGCTGGCGGTCCGCTCCTGCAGCGAGCCGTTCGCAGCGCTGATGCCGAAAATGATCTCTTCCTGGGCCTTGGCGGCGGCACCGCCGGTCAAAAGGACTGCGCCCGCGAGAAGCGCCTTCAAAGTTGTGTGCATCATATCTTTCCTCCCATCTGCGTTGAAAAATCTGTTGTTGGTCTGGTCGTCTGGGGCGCGGCCTTTTCCGGCCGTTCTTTTGCGTGAATTTGGGCCGTTCGGGTCAGGCGGCGGCCGAGGATTCGAGGCCTTGGCGAAAAAGCGTGGCCAAGCTCTGGTCCGGAGGCGGTGTATTCCCGTCCGCCTCCTTCTTGCGGGCCGCGAGCATCAACCCGAGTTCGATGGCTTTTCGGCCGGCGCCGGCATTGGCGATGCCCTGGCCGGCGATGTCGTAGGCGGTCCCATGGGCCGGCGTGACGATCGGGAAGGGGTAGCCGGCGATCAGCGTGACACCGCGATCGAAGCCGATGAGCTTCATCGCGATCTGCCCCTGGTCGTGATACATCGTCAGCACCGCGTCGAACTCGCCCTTCAGGGCCCGCACGAAGACGGTGTCGGAGGGGATTGGTCCCGTCACGGCCATCTGGTGGGACAGAGCCCGCTCGACGGCCGGCAGGATGATCGCGTCGTCCTCGATGCCGAAATTGCCGCCGTCGCCGGCATGGGGATTGAGCGCCGCGACGCCGATCCGTGGTCGCGCGAATCCCGCCCCCTGCATGGTCTCGACGGTCAGGCGCAGGCTCTCGAAGACGCGCTCTTCGCTGAGCGCGCCGGCAACCTCGGATAGCGGGATATGCGAGGTGCAGCGGGCGTTCCAGACTTCATCGAGAACGTTGAACTCGCTACCGTTGCGCGTCGCGTGAATGGTGCGGTTCACGAAGCCGATCTCGTCGACATAGTCGGAGTCGGCCTGCCGCATGGCGTGCTTGTTGAACGGTGTGAAGAACACTGCGTCGGCATGGCCGCCATTGGCCGCCAGCAGGGCACAGCGGAAATTGGCCAGCGCTGAGCGACCGCCATCAGCGCTGGCGGTGCCGAGTTCGATGGTGGTGGCATCGCAGTTGCCAAGATCGACGAAACATGAGTGCTCGGGCCGCCGTGGACCCAACGCATCAAGCGAAACGGTCGGCAGATCGATGGCAACGTCGGCGTGTTCCGCTCCCATGTCCAGAACGCGGCGATCGCCGATGACCAGCATGACCGCCGGGGAAGCGATGTCGTCGGCGAGCAGCCGGGCAGCCAGTTCCGGGCTGATGCCCGCGGGGTCTCCGATCGCAAAGGCGATCACCAGATCGTTCCGCATTCGGCCTCCCGCCGGTTCTGGATATTGCATTTTGCATACGATATTTCTTTTGACGTGCGCAAGCGGTTTTTTTGCTATGAAGGCGCGTTGCCTCTTGCTGGAGCCCGCCGTGACTGAATTGCCGGTCGAAGACGATATCGCCTATCCGGACGCGCCCGTGATCCAGAGGCAGACGCTGCACGAGCAGGTCGCGGGCCGAATCCGGGACCTCATCATTGAAGGGCATCTGAAACCGGGCGCCCGGATCAACGAGGCCGGGCTGGTCGAAGCGCTCGGGGTTTCGCGGACGCCGCTCCGTGAAGCGCTCCGCACGCTCGCCGGCGAAGGTCTGATCGACATTCGGCCGGCGCGGGGCAGCATCGTGCGGCGGCTGACCCCCGAGGACGTGTTCTCGATGCTGGAAGTTCTGGCGGAACTGGAAAAGCTTGCCGGCCGGCTGGCGTGTCAGCGCGCCAGCGACAACGAGATCGCCGAGCTTCTCGCCATCCATGATGAGATGATGGGGTATTACGCGGCGCGGGATCGACTACCCTATTACAAGGCCAATCAGGAGATACACGCGCGGATCGCGCGGCTGTCGCGCAACAACATGCTGATCGATGTGCAGGCAAACATCCAGGCGCGACTGAAGCGCATCCGCTTCCTCGGCAATCAGGGACCCGAGGCTTGGGCGAACGCCGTGGCCGAGCACGAGGAGATGGCCGAGGCGCTCCGTGTTCGGGATGGCGCGCGCCTCGGCGACGTCCTCGCCAAGCATCTGATGAACACTTGGGACCGGGTCAAGGATGTCGTCTGAACGGCGCGCCCGCCGCAATTGAAGCGGGCGCGCAACGGTGACGGCAGCCGGCTACTCGGCGGCTTCCAGGTAATCCTCGACGGGCGGGCAGGAACAAACGAGGTGGCGATCGCCATAGACATTGTCGACGCGGTTGACCGGCGCCCAGTATTTGTCGACCCGGAACGCCCCCGGCGGATAACACGCCTGTTCCCGCGTATACGGCCGGTCCCATTCGCCGACGAGATCTTCGACCGTGTGCGGCGCGTTCTTCAGCGGATTGTTCTGCGGGTCGATGCGGCCTTCCTCGATGTCGCGGGCCTCTTCGCGGATCGCCAGCATGGCGTCGCAGAAGCGGTCGAGCTCGGCCTTGGTCTCCGATTCCGTCGGCTCGATCATCAAGGTTCCGGCCACCGGCCAGCTCATGGTCGGGGCGTGGAAGCCGCAGTCGATCAGCCGCTTGGCCACATCGTCGACGCTGACGCCTGCCGTTTCCTGCAGGATGCGGGTGTCGACGATGCATTCATGCGCCACCCGGCCATTCTTGGCCTTGTAGAGCACCGGATAGGCGTCCTCGAGCCGCTTGGCGATGTAGTTGGCGCTGAGGATCGCAACCTTGGTCGCCTGGGTGAGGCCCGCGCCGCCCATCATCAGGCAGTAGCTCCAGGAGATCGGCAGGATCGAGGGCGAGCCGAACGGCGCGGCGGAGACCGGCCCCTCGCTTCCACCGGTTGTTGGATGGCCCGGCAGATACGGCGTGAGATGCGCCTTCACGCCGATCGGCCCCATGCCCGGGCCGCCGCCGCCATGGGGGATGCAGAAGGTTTTGTGGAGGTTCAGATGGCTCACATCGGCGCCGAAGTCGCCCGGCCGTGCCAAGCCGACGAGGGCGTTCATGTTGGCGCCGTCGAGATAGACCTGGCCGCCATGCTCGTGGACGATGGCGCAGAGTTCGGCGACGCTCTCCTCGAAGACGCCGTGCGTCGAGGGATAAGTGATCATGCAGGCGGCGAGATTGTCGCTGTGCATCTCGGCCTTGGCGCGGAAGTCGTCGACATCGATGTCGCCGTTCTCGTCCGACCTCACCACCACCACCTTCATTCCCGCCATCTGCGCCGAAGCCGGATTGGTGCCGTGCGCCGAGGTCGGGATCAGGCAGATATCGCGGTGATCATCGCCATTGGTATGATGGTAAGCGCGGATGGTGAGGAGACCCGCATATTCGCCCTGCGCGCCGGAGTTCGGCTGCATCGAAACGGCGTCGTAACCGGTGATCTGGCACAGCTTGTCGGACAGATCCTCGATCAATGCCTTGTAGCCGAGCGCCTGATCCTGCGGCACGAAGGGATGCAGTTCGGCATATTCAGGCCAGGTGATCGGCAGCATCTCGGCCGTGGCGTTCAGCTTCATGGTGCAGGAGCCGAGCGGGATCATCGAACGGTCGAGGGCCAAATCCCGATCCGACAGCCGGCGGATGTAACGGGTCATCTCGCTTTCGGCGCGGTTCATGTGGAAGACCGGATGGGTGAGGTAATCGGTCTTGCGCCGCAGTGGTTCCGGCAGCCGGTTATCGCGGTCGAAATCGTCGACCGTGAATTCCCCGCCGAAGGCCCGCCAGACGGCTTCGATCACGGTCGGGCGCGTCCGCTCGTCGATGCTGATGCCGATCCGGTCGGTGCCGACCTTGCGCAGATTGACGCCCTCGGCGAGCGCCGATTTCAGGATCGCGCCCTGCAGACGACCGACCTCGACCGTCATGGTGTCGAAGAACGCCTCCGGCTCGACCGTGTAGCCGATCTTTTCCAGCCCCTTGGCCAGCAACACGGCGCGCTGGTGAACCCGCTGGGCGATGGCCTTGAGGCCTTCCGGCCCGTGGAACACCGCGTACATCGCCGCCATCACGGCGAGCAGCACCTGCGCGGTACAGATGTTCGACGTCGCCTTTTCGCGGCGAATGTGCTGCTCACGGGTCTGTAGTGCCAGACGGTAGGCGCGGTTGCCGCGTGTATCCACCGACACGCCGACGAGCCGGCCGGGCATTGAGCGCTTGTGCGCGTCCTTCACCGCCATATAGGCGGCGTGCGGGCCGCCATAGCCCATCGGCACGCCGAAGCGCTGGGTCGAGCCGACGGCGATGTCGGCGTTCATCTCGCCGGGCGTCTTCAAGAGCGCCAACGACAACGGATCGGCGGCCATCACAGCGATGGCGTTTTCGCCATGCAGCGCCGCGATCACCTCGGTGAAGTCGCGCACATGGCCGTAGGTGCCGGGATACTGGAAGATTGCGCCGAACACCGCATCCGGCTTCAGATCCTGGAAAGGATCGCCGGTTTCGACCTGCCAGCCGAGTGGCTCGGCGCGGGTGCGGATCACAGCGATCGTCTGGGCGTGGCAGTTCTCGTCGACGAAGAAAACGGTGCGTTTCGACTTCGACAGCCGTTGCGCCATCGCCATCGCTTCGGCCGCCGCGGTCGCCTCGTCGAGCAGTGAGGCATTGGCGACATCGAGGCCGGTGAGGTCCGAGACCATCGTCTGGAAGTTCAGCAGCGCTTCCAGCCGGCCCTGGCTGATCTCCGGCTGATAGGGCGTGTAGGCCGTGTACCAGGCGGGATTTTCCAGGATGTTGCGCTGGATGACCGGCGGCGTGATGGTCCCGTAATAACCTTGGCCTAGCAAAGAGACGAGGTTCTGATTGCGATTGGCGGTCTCGCGCAGCGCGTCCAGCGCCTGGCGCTCCGTCATCGCCGGCCCCCATTCGAGTGGCTTTTTCTGCCGGATCGCGGCGGGGACCGTCGCGTCGATGAACGCATCGAGGCTGTCGGCGCCGAGCAGCGCCAGCATCGCCTCCATCTCGGTCGGGGAGGGGCCGATATGTCGCCGGTTGGCGAAATCGTAGGGCTCGTAGTCGGTGAAGTCGAAGCTCATGCGTGACGCCTTATCCGACCAACGCCTTGTAGGCGTCCTCATCCATCAGAGCATCGGCCGCCGATGCATCCTTGAGCTTCATCTTGAAGAACCAGCCGGCATCCATCGGGTCGTTGTTGACGACAGACGGATCGTCGGCGATCGCCGGGTTCACCGCGGTGATCTCGCCGTCGAGCGGAGCATAGATTTCCGACGCGGCCTTGACCGATTCCACCACGGCGACGTCGTCGCCCTTGGCAAAGCTCGCGCCGACATCCGGCAATTCGACGAAGACGAGGTCGCCGAGCTGGATCGAGGCGTGGGTGGTGATCCCGACCGTGGCGATATCGCCATCGAGCCGCAGCCACTCATGGTCTTCGGTGAATTTGAGCATTCGGCTGTCCTTTAACGTTTGAAGTTGGCGGCGACGAACGGAAGCGGCGTGACGATGACGGGAATGCGCTTGCCTCGCACGTCGGCGAAGAGCCGGGTGCCGACCGTTGCCAGTTTGGAGGGGACATAACCCATGGCAACGGGGCCATCCACGCTGGGACCGAAACCACCGGAGGTCACGGCGCCGATGGGCGAGGCGGCCTGTTCGTCGGCAAACAGCGCCGCGCCGCCACGAACCGGGGTTCGCGTCTCGGGGCGCAGACCGACGCGGCGACGCGAGGTGCCCTCGGCCAACTCCGCCAGGATTGTTGCCGCGCCCGGAAAGCCTCCGGCCCGCTCGCCGCCGGTGCGACGCGTCTTCTGGATCGCCCATTGGAGCGCGGCTTCCACCGGCGTCGTGGTCGTGTCGATATCGTTGCCATAGAGGCAGAGGCCGGCCTCGAGCCGCAGGGAATCGCGGGCGCCGAGGCCGATCGGCTCCACCGCCTCATGGGCGAGCAGCGCGGTCGCGACCGCCTCGGCCTTCTCCGCCGGGATGGAGATTTCGAAGCCGTCCTCACCGGTGTAGCCGGAACGCGAGACGATGCATTGCGCACCGCAGAGCTGAACAGACCTGACGTCCATGAAGCGCATTGCGGTGACATCGCCGGACAACGTGCTCAACGCGGCTTCGGCCTTCGGCCCTTGCAGCGCGATAAGGGCGCGATCGGTTAGCGGCGTGATCTCGCAGCGGCCCGACAGGGCGGCGCTGAGATGGGCGATGTCCTCGGCCTTGCAGGCCCCGTTGACGACCAGGAACAAATGGTCGCCGCGATGGGCAACCATCAGGTCGTCGAGAATGCCGCCGGCCGGGTTGGTGAACAGCGCATAGCGCTGCCGCCCTTCCTTCAGGCCGGCGATGTCCACCGGTACCAGCGTTTCGAGTGCCAGCGCGGCATCGCGCATATCGCCCGACCGCGGCCTGACCGTCACCTGCCCCATGTGGGAAACGTCGAACAGCCCGGCGGCGGCGCGCGTATGCAGGTGCTCCTTCATGACGCCGGCCGGATATTGCACCGGCATGTCGTAGCCCGCGAACGGCACCATCCGTGCGCCGAGCGACATGTGGAGGTCGAACAGCGGCGTCTTCAACAACTCTGCTGTTTTACTCAAACGCCTAGCCTCCAGCCCTGGAATCCGATGCCACTATAGCCAGGATCGACGCCGCTTCGCTACCCGTTTCCTGGCCTCTTGGCGGGTCCGCCCAACCGAAAATGCTTCGTGCCACCGCACCTTGTCGGGCGCCGTCGATGCGAGGCGGGCGAGGGCGATTCATCGCGTGTGAACCGGGCCGGATGGGAGTATCGCTGGCATTATCGGTCTTCAACACGGCGTGAGATGCCGCGTGATCGCGTCTTTTTTCTTTCCCAATGGGCTGTGACGCGCAATGTGGGGGCCAAAGTACATGACGTCGCGCGCAAATCGGTGTCGGCGAAGGGTCTATCGTATGGGTTCGGCAGACGGCCGCGAAAGAGGAGACGGAATGGAAACGGACGGCGGCGCAGGTTGGACCTCCACACTCAAGCGCTACCTTCCTCTCGCGATCATCGCGGCCGGACTGCTGCTTGCCTATAGCCTCGGTCTGCACGGCTACCTGTCGCTCGAGTCCTTCCTCGCCAGCCGTGACCTGCTTGGCCGCTTCGTTTCGGAAAATACGGCCGTCGCCTCGCTCGGATATGTAGTCGGCTATGCCGTTCTTGTTGCTTTCGCCTTTCCCGCGGCGGCGATCTTCACCGTCGCCAGCGGCTTCCTGTTCGGGTGGTTTCTCGGCGGAATTCTCACGATTATCGGCGCCACGATCGGCGCGACGGTCATCTTCGTGGCCGCGCGTTACGCCTTCGGGGATATACTGCGCAAGCGCGCCGGTGGTGCCATCGCGCGCTTCGCCGACGGTTTTCGCGACGACGCCTTCGCCTATCTCCTCGTCCTGCGGCTGACGCCGGTCATGCCCTTCGTCGCTGTCAACGTGGCGCCGGCCTTCTTCGACGTCCCGCTCAGAACCTATGTCATGGCGACGTTGATCGGCATCATTCCAGGCTCGATGGTCTATGCCTTCCTCGGCAGCGGCATCAATCAGGCGCTCGTCAATGTCGGCGAGGGGGATATCGAGCTCGCCGATCTCTTGACGACGGAGATGACCATCGCCTTGCTCGGGCTCGCCGCCTTCGCGATCCTCGGTCTCGTGCTGAAGAAGACCTATTTTCGTGGTCGGCGCCCGACCGCCGCCGAAGCGAAGCCCCGCGGAGGCTGAGATGGCCGAGATCCTGACACCCGACATCTGCGTCATCGGAGGCGGGTCGGGCGGCCTGACCACGGCCGCGGCCGCCGCCGCCTTCGGCGTGCCGGTCGTCCTCGTCGAGCGCGGCCTGATGGGCGGTGATTGTCTCAACTACGGCTGTGTCCCCTCAAAGGCGCTGCTCGCCGCCGGCAAGCACGCCGCCGCGATCCGCGCTGCGCCGCTGTTCGGCGTATCGGCCGGCGAGCCGACGGTCGATTTTGCCGCCGTCAAGGCGCATGTCGACGGAGTGATCGGGGCGATCGCACCCAATGATTCGGTCGAGCGTTTCGAGGGTCTCGGCGTCCGGGTGATCAAGGCCGACGCGCAATTCATCGATCCGAACACCGTCAATGCCGGCGGACAGCTGATTCGCGCCCGGCGATTCGTCGTCGCCGCCGGCTCCGCGCCGCTGGTTCCGCCCATCGACGGGTTGGCCGAGACGCCGCATCTCACCAACGAGACGATTTTCTCCCTCACCGAGCGGCCGGACCATCTCCTGGTGATCGGGGGCGGCCCGATCGGCATGGAAATGGCGCAGGCCCATCGCCGGCTCGGCGCCAAGGTCACCGTGGTGGAAGGCGAGACGGCGCTTGGAAACGACGATCCGGAACTTGCGGCCGTCGTCCTTCGCCGCGTCCGCGCGGAAGGCGTCGTCGTCGAGGAACACACCAAGGTGGTCGGTGTCGACGGAGGCGGAGGCGCGGTGCGGCTGGCCGTCGAGCGTAAGAACGGCGAGAAAGCGACGATCGCGGGGAGTCATCTTTTGGTCGCGGTCGGCCGAGCGGTGAATGTCGAGGGTCTTGGTCTCGACGCGGCGGGCATCGACTACGATCGTCGCGGCATCAAGGTCGGCGCCGATCTGCGCAGTTCGAACCGGCGGGTCTATGCCGTCGGCGACATCGCCGGTGGTCCGCAATTCACCCATGTCGCCAACTATCACGCCGGGCTCGTTATCCGGGCGATCCTGTTTCGCCTGCCCATCAAGGCCGACCACGACAAGCTCCCGCATGTGACCTTCACCGATCCGGAACTCGGCCAGGTCGGCCTGACCGAGGCGCAAGCCACGGCGCGCGGGCTCACTGTGGATGTGCTGCGCTGGCCCTTCGAGGAAAACGATCGCGCCCAGACCGAACGGCGTACTCAGGGGCTGGTCAAGCTCGTGGCCGGCCGCGGCGGACGGCTGCTTGGAGCCGGCGTCGTCGGCGCCGAGGCGGGCGAACTCACCAATCTGTTTTCGCTGGCGATCGGCAGGGGCCTGGAGATTTCCGATCTGCGCGATTTTATCTCGCCCTATCCGACCTTCTCCGAAATTGGCAAACGGGCGGCTACCTCCTACTATCATCCCTATACGCGGCGTCCGCTGGTGCGCCGTGCTATCGGCTTTTTGAGCCGGTTCGGCTGACTGGGCGCATGGACAGCGTCGAGCCGGTCGAATCCCAAGGCCTCAAAGCCGCAACCGAAGGGACGAGCGTCGCATTGCCGAAGGACACGAAGCGACCTGCCGATCGCCGATCGAAGGATGTCGCGCGCGTGCCGCTCGTCAGGCGGCGTATTTCAACGCGGCTTCTGCTCGTCACCATGCTGGCGGTGATGCTCGCCGAAGTGCTGATCTTCGTTCCCTCGATCGCCAATTTTCGCGAGGACTGGCTGTCGGCAAAGATCGAGACCGCGGCGGTCGCGGGCCTCGCCTCGAGCCAGAACAATCCGCAGGGCGACGTGGTACTCGGCCCCGCCCAGGAGGCGAGCTTGCTCAAGGCTCTCGATGCCAAGCTCGTCGCGATCGTCGAGGGCGACGTTTCGCGATTGCTCGCTCGTGACGAGACGCTCGCAGTTGTCGATCTGCAGATCGATCTAAGCAATCAGAACCCGTTCCGGATGGTGACTGGCGCGTTTAACACGCTTCTGTCCGGCAACAATCGGACCATGCGGGTGTTCGGTGCTGTCGGCGACGGTTCGCTGGTCGGCGAGGTGGTGATGTCGGAATACCCGCTGCGCCGCGACATGCTGATCTATTCGCGCAATATCCTGCTTTTGTCGCTGGCGATCGCCTCATTCGCCGCCCTCCTGGTCTACGGGTCGATCAGCGCCTATCTCATCCGGCCTATCCAGGCGATGACCCGCTCGATGATCCGGTTCGGCGAGAAGCCGGCGGACCCCTCCCGCATCATCCAACCGACCAACCGCGACGACGAGATCGGCGTCGCCGAAGCGGAACTGGCCGCCATGCAGGCCCGGCTTGCCGACACGCTGCGCGAACAGCGCCATCTGGCGGATCTCGGCCTCGCCGTGTCCAAGATCAACCACGATCTGCGCAACATCCTGGCTTCGGCGCAGATGATCTCCGACCGCCTGGCGACGCTCAACGATCCGCGTGTCCAGCGGGTCGCGCCAATGTTGCTGCGCAGCCTCGACCGGGCCTTGAACTATACCCAGTCGGTGCTGGCCTACGGACGGGCGGTTGAAAACGCGCCGGTGAAACGAAAAGTGCGGCTGAAGCAGCTGGTCACCGACGTCTTCGAGATGGTTGCGGTGTCGCCCGAGTCCGGGATCGGCTGCGTCAACGCGGTCGGCGAGGGGCTCGAAGTGGAGGTGGATCCGGATCAATTCCACCGGGTTCTGGTCAATCTTTGCCGCAACGCTCTTCAAGCGCTGGAGGGCAATGAGACGGACCAGCCCTCGGTCGTGCGGCGGATCACCATCGCGGCGCGACAAGAGGGCGATGGCGAGACCCTGGTCGTCGTGGAGGATACGGGACCCGGACTGCCCGAGCGGGCCCGCGAAAACCTGTTCAAGGCGTTCACCGGGTCGGTGCGTTCCGGCGGGACCGGCCTCGGGCTCGCCATCGCGGCGGAGATCGTCGAGGCGCATGGTGGCCGCATCACTCTCGCCGACGGCACGACGCCGGGAGCCCGCTTCGAAATCCGGCTGCCGTCGCGTTCGTCGCTTGGCGCGGCGGCCGCCACCGTCCCGATCACCTGAGACAGGTGACCTTCCAGCTGAAAATTTGCGGCCGATGCCGGCTTGCATTCCAAGACCCGAGCGGCTACCTAGCCCTCACGAACGCAGCAGCCTCGTCAGGGCCTGCTCGTCAGTGCGCCCGTAGCTCAGCTGGATAGAGCACCAGACTACGAATCTGGGGGTCAGAGGTTCGAATCCTTTCGGGCGCACCATTTTTTCAAGGACTTGGACAGATGCCGCAGACTAGCGCTTCGAATTAGTCTGCGGTCTAGTCTGCGGAGGTTTGACTCACTGCGCGGCGTCCATCCCGCGATCCGCTGTCGCGCTTTGCGAGCGCTGCCCTCCGAAGGCGAAGGCCACTGGTTCGTGTGGCGCGGCGCGAAACTTCGGACAGATCGGCAACAGAAACCGGACGGATTTTTTGAAATAAGGCAAATGAGGCGAAATCGCTAGGATTGCTTGCCTATCCGCCGAGTATGGCCCGAAACCGGCCGATCTCGCAAGATGCGCAGGACGGTTTGCTGGTTTGTCCCTACATCGAATGCGATCTGTGGAACGCCGGTCCCTTCGTCGGCAAGCCGCAGGATTGCGGGCTTCAATTCCGTTTCCGACAATTTTGGCCGGCGTTGGCGATGTTTCGCCAGAACCTCGTAGACCTGACGCTCCCCAAGCCCGAACGCAATCGCGATGTCATGGACCCGAGCCCCATCCCGTCGTGCCTGGACGATCGCCTTGTGACGCGCCTCTCTGCTGATCAGCGTGCGCGGCACGAAAAACCGGCCGGTGCCCATGTGCTTGCGCAGTTCCACAGCCTTCTCAAGGCCAAGGACATCGATAAAGCGCTGGTTCGGCGGGCCGACATCCAGGCAGAGCCCGCCCAGCCGATCGCATAGCAGTTGCGCCCCGTCTTCCCCGATCACACCGATAATGTCGGCCATTGATGGGGTGGCCGTGTCCTCGTCGATGATGACCTTGGGAATGGTGAGTTCACGCGATTGATCGCGCTGCCCTGCGCTTGCCTGATCCGGGTTCGTCATGTGCCTGGTCGTTTCCTCGTAATGTGAGATGGAGGCCGCCTAGTCTGTGTGTCGTTGCCCCTTGCCGTACCGCTGGGCCGCTTCCGAGAAGTTGATACCCTCCCGCTTTGCAAGTTGATCGATCTCCTCCATCGCGGCGAGGCCATCGGGATCGACCGCGTAGCCTTCCGGGACATTCCGCCGATCGGCCTTCGCCTCGCGAGATGCCTTGAACGGATCTTCGCCCATGTCGAACCGGCCGTAATGGACGGCGAGGGGCTGGCGCTCGAGATAGCTGAAAAACCAGTCGCGTGCGGGCTTTTCGGTCCCGTCCGAAAAGCTGAAGGTCGCGTCGTCTTCCATGCCGCCGACGAACGCAAGAATTTCATCCTTGAAGACGGGGAGCACGTGACCGGCCGTGAGAAGCTTCTCAAGCCGCATTTCGTCGCGTTCGCGGCGGATCGCGGTGCGATCGGCTTCGACCTGGTTGAACGCGAATTCCAAAGCGCCGTCGTCGCCCGGAGCCCCGCAGGAAAATTCGACCGGCTTCAAGCCGGAGACGGCCGGGGCCGCACCGCCGAGGAAACCGACATGCCGCAGATACAAGGCTCCCTCCACCGGGTTCGCCGGGGCGTCCTTGGTGAACAGCGATATCGAGACCTTGCGGTATCGGCCGGCTTTCACCCAATCCACGAATTCGCCGGCCGCGTCCTTCAGCATGGCGGTCAACTTGCCGCCCTGAAACTGAAGGCTGTCTACCCATGCATAGGCCGGCGCGTCGGATTGCGGATGCCCGATGACGACGGGTGCCGGTGCAAGTTTCGGATCGTAGCTCTCGGCGATCTGCCGCAAGTCGTCTTCGCTGAAAGCGACCTCTTTGCCGTTCATCGGCGTCCATTTGCCGACGCGAAACACCTCGATCGGACCAAAGCGGCGGCCGGCATCCGCTTTCGGATCGCCGGCCTCGTCCGCGAAGGAATGAACGTCGCCGGCCTTGCGGCCGGCCCGGTTCTTGAACAAGCCCATGACCGGCCTCCTACTGCGCGACGACGTTCTGGAAGAGGAAGCCGGACAGGATGCCGGTGGTGACCGGGGCGCGCTCATAGGTCACGCCGTAGACCCATGATTTGCGGTTGTTGTCCCAGTCCGCCGTCTCCACGAACGGATGGCCTTTCAGCGTGTAGGTGTAGCCATAGGACGGCTCTTCGCGGCCGGCCGGATTGTCGGGGACGTAGGCAAGCACCGCCTCATTGCCCCAAACGTCCACGAACGGCGCGTTGTCGTCGGCGCTTTGCAGCACGGACGCCATGCCGACCGCGAGCGTGTCCAGCTCGAAGATGTTGGCGAGCATCTTGACCGTGATGCTGTCGGCCGTGGTGTACTTGAACCGCTCGATGATCTTCGGATGCCGCTTCAAGGCGTTGAAGGTCGGTTTGGAAATGACCATCCGGTTCGGCTCGACGCCGGCCGTCGCCCGCACCGCGTCCTTGCCGTCGTCGATTTGCTGCATGGGATCGCTGGCCGGGTCGGACCATTGGTCGGTGCCCGCCACGGCCATCTTGTGGTTGACGTCGTAACTCGCCGGGTTCGTCGCGAGTTCGGCCTGTTCGACCTCCAGATTGAGGGTCAGGATGTTCATGACCGCATTCGTCGCCCGCGTGCCGAGGTCGACGCCGGGCACGTTTGACGCGTCCTCCATCAGTTCGCGCGGGACGGGCGAATTCAAGGCGTCCTGCACGAGTTGGAAGGGCTTGCCGACATAGCCGAAGGACACCGTCTTGGTGTCCGAACCCGGCGCACGACGGGCGTTCATGGTCCGGAACGCTTCCTTGCCGAATTCGAGCACCTGGCCGCCGCGCGCTTCGACCTCGACGGTCGGAAAGAGCACCGGCCCGACATGGGTCATGTTGCGATAGCCCTGGGCGACCTGGGTGAGAACCGGATCGATCACGCGGGCTTGTTTGGGAGACAGCATTCGTTCGTTCTCGCTTTGCTCATAGGGGCTCGTGGCGAGCCGTTTGCCTATTTCGCGGATGAGTGGACGTTTCGAACGCTATCCCGCGTCCTGCCCCCGTTAGACCAGCGTTAGCTTGGATGCTGGACCTAGGTATTCGCTGGCATCGACGTTTTCCCACCCGTAGCGGGGAGTAAACCCTGCATTTCGCAGGTGAAAACCGTGCAGAATGCAGGGGGCAGAATGCAGGGGGGGCCGATCAAATCGACCAATCGGGAATTGCCGGAGAGAGACGCTTCGCCATGACATGGCGGCCGCTCCGCAATCGGCCGCGATCAGCGAGCACGCAAAATGGATAAAGCGGTGAAGTCCCGAAACACGACCTGCATTCCGCATGGTCTCGCGATGCTCCCGAGGGTGTTCGATCCTCCTGCCGAACAGGGGCGTGCGACACATGAGCCACGCGCCATATCGGATGGCCCGGCGCGGGATTTACGCCCCCCCGCAACCCGCGTCGGCTCCAGTTTGCCGGACTGCACCCCCGGCATTGGCCCGGGCGCCGCGAGATAGAGCCAAGCTGTCACGCGAACGAACCGGGAGATTCCGGCGCAAGGTTGTGTTGCCGCATGCCTTGCGCCGGGCTCGCTTCCCTCTCTTGCTTCTAACGCGGCGAACGCCTACATTTTCGACGGGCTTCAAAACCCATCCGTAGGCGGTAGCGCCGCCGCGATCGTCCAAAGACGATCCAACGGCGCTTTTTTGTGTCCGGTTTCCGGGCGGTCGCGAAAATGCGGCCGGGAGGCCAAGGCGTATGTCCAGGGCGGGGGTAACACCCGATCGCAGCTTGCTGCGGGTGCCTAAAGGCCTTGGCGCTGTCCTACGGCAGTTTTGAACTCCCGGCTTCGCGCGTGGTGCGCGCGGCTGTGTTCCTTCAAAAGAACCGTAGGAAACCGCAATGACCCAGGCAAATTTCCAGCTTCACAACCGTCTCGACGAGATCATCGCGAAATTGAATGCCGTAGGCACCATGCTCACCGCGTCCATCGACGGCGACCACCTGCCGGAAGGCGAAGGCGTTTCGATCCTTTTCGATGATCTGGTGAAAGATTTCACGATCGTCTCGACCTGCCTACGAGTGGAATGGATCGAAGCTCAAGAGGCCGACCTCGCATCGGATAAAGCCGGAGGCGAAGCATGAAGAAACCTCGACAGCCGCCAGCGTCTAGGTTCGTCTCCGTGCCGATCGACAAGATCACCGTGGGCGAGCGGCAGGCCGAATTCCAACCGGAATGGGCCGCGGCGATCGCCGCGACCCTACCGGACATGGGCTTGAAGCAGCCCATCGAGATCGCCGCGCAAGGGGATGGGTATCGGCTTATTGCAGGGTTCCATCGCTTGGAGGCCGCGAAACTCGCCGGATGGGCGGATATCCCGGCGCGGATCGTGCACCTCGATGACGCGAACGAGAAGGCCTCGATGGCCATCCATGAGGCGATGGAAAACCTCATGCGCCGAGACATCACGGCGTTGGATCGGTGTGCACACCTTGCCGCAGCCAAAGACGCGCATGATCAATTGTACCCAAAGGCCAGCAAACGAGGACCGAAGACGCGACACGACGCTGAGTTTGGGGCTTCCATGCCCCAATTCTCCTTCTCCAAAACAGTGGCTCGGCAAGTTGGCTTGCAAGGGCGTCAGGTAAACCGGCTGGTAGCGACCTGGAATGGCCTGTCGGCAAAATCCCGCATCCGCCTTCGCGGCACCAATCTTGCGGACAAACAGAGCGAGCTTTTCGAGCTCTCCCATATGGTTCCGCAGATGCAGAGCCTCGTGATCGATTGGCTCCTCGCGAAGCCCCCGGCTGCCACATCCGTCGCGGACGCCAGCGCCAAAATTCACGAGAAGCCCGGACCGACGCCCGAGGAGCGACGACGCGAGCGATACCGTCGCACGATGCAGGAGATGCCGGAAGACGAACTGGACGGCATCCTCGATGGTCTGGAGGATCGCGTCCGCGATTTCGCCGAGCGCAAGGGGTGGATCAAATGACCATGCCGAAGGAATGGATGACAGCAGCGGAGATCGCGGCCACGCACTTCCACGGACTTCCTAAGTCCAAGCGAGGCATAAACAAATACGCGGAAAGCCACGGCTGGGCGGACGGGGAATCCGTCCGAGATCGGAAAGGAACAGGCGGCGGTCGTGAGTTCCATATCTCTGTCATCCCGCCCGAAGCCATTGCCGCCGCGATGGATCGCGAGGAGGAGCGGCGCAAGGCGTTGAAGGCCGACGAGGTCTATCGTGACGCCCATCGCGAGCACGAACGCTGGCGACCGATCCTCGACCGCCTGGAACTTCGCAAACGGCTGGCGACCGAGGGCCGGGCGGCCTTGTTGGCCGAGATCGACGCGCTCATCGCCAGCGGCTTCCGCACCCGCAGCCGAGCCGTCAACGAATTGCGCGAACGCCTGCTGGACGGCCGCGCGTCGGACGATCTGTTGGGCTTTGCCGAGGCCGCTTCCGAGCGCACCGGCGTTCCGTCGCGGACCTCAATCTACCACTGGCTTCTTCAACGGGACAATTTCGGCATATCCGGGCTGATCCCTCGTGAACGGGACCGGCTCAACATTCGGCACGACCTGTTCCTTGACAGCCTGCGCCATCATCTGGAGGCGGAAATTCCGGCGCGGAGGCGGGCGGAAAAGCGGGTTCGCCAGTGCGCGGCGCTCCTCGCCAGCCTTACCCCTGACGAACGCGAGCGCGCCTTGGACCTCAACGCGTCGGCCATGCGGCAATACGCCAAACGCAAGGGGTGGAGGATCGGATAGGATTGATGTCCTTATTCGGCTCGCCCCGCTTGATGATCTTCCTAAATGGTGCGGGGCGTCACGGCAAAGTCATTGAAATATATGATCTTTCAGCAAGTGGGATGTCTTCTGAAAACCGGGATGACGCATCCCCATTAGGCTTTTAGAAGTGGGAAGCCCTCCCAGCCGTGTTTACCCCTGCCGGGGTCTCCGGTGTCGAATGAACGCTTCATAACCCTCTGTTTTTAAACACTTTTTCCGAGTGTAAATTGCTCGCTTTCAGCGTAAACCTCGTTTACCATTTGGCCCGTTGGAGGGGTAAACCTCCCCACATCCGGGTGATTTGGCGCTGGGCTGCCCCACGTTCACCATCGAGATGCCACGAGACTTCTACTTGGTGGCTCTAGTCACCGGATATCATTGGGCTTTTCCGAACTCGAACGCAGCGGGCGAACTTGAACGAGGCGTTCAACATGGGCGACTTGAACATGAACGGAGGGGCCACTTCGTCCTTGACGTCCGACTTCCCCGCTTTCCCGTCGCGATTATGATCCTCCCAAGCTATTGTTTTAAAGGGCGTTTTTTAACTCGGACACATCGGCCGTAACTCGGAAGATGCATCCGAGTTCGACCTGGGGAACGCGGAACGCGGTGGTCGGCACCATTGAGGCCTCACGGGCTGCCCCGCGTCAGGGTTGGTCACTGTTGGAACGGTGACCGGGATGGGCCGCCGCGCTGGCAAACCATTGTCGGCAATAGGTTTTCTCAACAGTGACCAACTCTGACAAACAGTGACGCCCGGTCACAGTCCGCTCGCGCAAAGTCGGACGGCGTCCCCCGGAAATGCTCATTTTATGTCGTGGTTTTGTCCGGAAAGTCGCGCCGATCGCTCCCAAATACGACATTTCCGTCCGAAGTTCGCCTTCCGGTTCCGCGTGCCTCAACATCCTATGCCACAAGGCTTTGCAGGTCGTTTTTCAGATTTCTCGTCTGTCCGGTTTGTTCCACCTCCCCACAGTTCGAATCCAGTCGGGTGCACCATTCCTGAATACCAGTGGGCACTGCCTGTCCACCTCCATTGTGAGTAGCGACGAGCGCTCGAAGCCCATCCCGTCTGCCGGATAGCGTCGCCTGCGTGTCGCCGATGACGATGTGGTCGATAATCGATCGAATATACGCCTTCCGAAAGGGGATATCGCCGTTGCGAACTCGGTCTTTCATATAGTTCGAGAATGCCACGATCCGTTCGGGCTCCAACTCAAGTTCGGGTCCGATCAGGCGCCGGACACGCTCAATTCCGGCAGCGGCAATGTCACGGTCTTTCTGTGCCGCCGTGAGCTTCACTCCGAGTTCAGGATCTGACGCTTCGACCAAGCCCTGCTCGACCATCGTCATCAGTCGGTTGATCCGTTGCCGCGCATTTGCAAGCTCTGCTTGCATGCGCAACAGTTCGGCGGAATTCTTGCGGTCGGCCCTGCGATCCGATTCAATGCGTCGCAGGATTCCGTCGAGCCGCGTTGGCGTCAGCGCTTCCGAGACCAGCGCCTCGGTGACGGCTTCATCGACATGGCGCATCGGATGGGAGCATCCTTCGCAAGCGGCGGTCCCACGGGCCTGGCGGCTGGCACAGGCGTAGTATGTGTAACGACCAGATTTTCCAGTCCGCATCGTCATCGCTCCCCCGCACTTTGCGCATTGGAGAAGTCCAGTTAGGAGAATGGGCCCAGTGACAACGCGAGGCGCCGAAAGTTTGGGATTGCGACTGCGCAGGGATGCCTGAACCGCTGCGAAGCGCCGTGGAGCGATGATCGCAGGACAGGCGACGACTATGTGATCCTCTTTGGGGCGTTTGATGCGGGTATTCGAGTCGACCGCGTTGTAGGTGTATTCTCCCTGATAGACCGTGTTCGTCAGGAGTCCGTGAAGCGGTCCGACATGCCACAAATTGCCTCGCCGTGTGCGATAGCCTCGAGTATTCAGATATTCGGCGATCGATTTCACGCCCATTGGCCCCGACCGCTGGTCGCCCTCCTCCGCCAAACGGAAAATCAGTTCAACTACCGGCGCTTCAATCTCGTCGACCGCCAGTCTCTTCTTATCCTTCTTACCCCGACGATCAGCGATCTCAGTCTTGTAACCGTATGGCGGAGCGGCCCCATTCCAGAAGCCCAGCTTGGCATTATGGATCATTGTTCCCCTGACACGCTTTGCCGTTTCGCGGCTGCTGTGTTCGTCGACAACGGCGATCAGTTGGCGGACCATGTCGCCCGCCTCGTCGTTGCCATTGGGCTGGGTAACCGAGAAGATTTCGATGCCGTTTCGGCGAAGCTCGCGGATCGTCAATTCCGCTTTCGCGGCGTTGCGGTAAAAGCGAGAACGATCATACACAATGATGCCCGAGAACGCTGCGGGCTTGGCCATTGCATCGAGCAGCATCCGCTGGAACTCTGGCCGGCTATCGTCTCGTGCGGAAGCGCCGCGGTCGATGTAAACCTCAGAAAGTATCCAGCCGTTCTCCAAGGCAAAGGCTTCGATCCGGTCCCGTTGTACATCCAGGCTAACGCCTTCATTTGCTTGTCGCTTGGTTGAGACTCGGACGTAACCGACGGTGTGCATCAGTTCCTCGCTTCGGTACATGCCGGGGGCCTAGGGGGAGCAGGCTCCTCGTTCTGTCTGCAACTTGCAACAAAGTTCAACCATTCCAGAGTCAAAAGGCGAAATTCCTCCTGCGAGGGCGAGCTTAGGCTTTGACTCGATGCGGTCGTCAAAGGCACGCTCTTGGGCTTTGATTTCGTCATGCGGTGTTCATGCCGCGTGACGCGCGACGCATTGGTCATTTAACTCGAGCTTGGTCACTATGACCGCGGCGAAGAGCAAGTTCGACTTAAATAACCGATGGTAGCGCCCCAGCCATTTACCGCGTGGGAATGGCCAGTTTCGAGACGACATCGCTCCGGCTTCGCATTATTGCCGCTGTTGAAACCGCAGCGGTAGGTCCGCTTGGTCCCCGGAAACTTAGCCGAATCATGGAGCGAGTTGCTCCACTAGTTGCCGAAGCTCGCGCCGAGGGCGAAAGCTGGCATCGGATCGCTGAAGTGATGTCGAACGGCCTTCTGAAGGACGAAAGACCCTCCATCTCGCCGGCTACATTGCGCGGAATGATGCGCAGACTGCCGCGAACGCAATTACTCACTGCAGTCGATCACGTTGACGGAGGAGTCGCGGCAACGGTAGCGCGTGACCCCTGTTCCCTTGGGCATTTCGGCGGAAAAGCTCACGTTGTGGACTGCAATCGAGACTTAAATGACCAATCGCGTTCGGAGACCCGTGTTTGCTCCCATTCGGTCGCGGATCGCATGCGCCGTCTGCGACACATCACTAACAGCGAGGTGGAGTGAGCATGAGTTTGGAACTCGTAACGATGACGATCCGGTCTTGGATTTTCATCTTCATCAGCGAGAAAGGCGGCGTTCGGAAATCTGCGACTCTCGGAGCGTTCGTGGCTTATCTTTTCGAATCGGTGCCGCCTTTTCCTATCTTCGAAGTCGACGACCAGCCTCGTTTGAAGCGCTGGTTCGGACGCAACGTCGAGACGGTCCGGCTTCCGGATCATGAGGCAGTACGACACGACGATCTTGCAGATCAAGCGGTACTAGCACCGTTACTCGATAACATCCTCGACAAGACGGCGGAAAATATCGCCATTGATGTTGCAGGGAGTGTCGACGCGAGATTTATTGAAGCTTTGTTAATGATGGACTTCGGGGGCGCGGCGCGTGACTCGGGGTACCGTATTGCGGTCTTCGTGCCATATACAAGCGAAAGCGATGCAATTGTACTCGCATCGCGAACTATCGAGCGCGTCAGCGTGGCATTGCCGGATGCACTGATCATTCCGGTGCACGCGGAAGACGGCGGGAGCTTGCGACACCTGCCTGGCAAAACAGCGCAGCATCTCACATCGGTGACGAAAGGACGCACGTCCATTCGCCACCCGCGGCTCCTGCCGCGGGCACTTGCGGCTGCTGAGGCGACGGGACTTAGCCCATATCATCTGGCGTCAATGCCGACCTCCGAGGCTCACCAAATCCTCGGGGCCGCAGGACTTCCACGGGCACTTGCGCGCGGCGTCCATTCCGAATTGGTGATCTGGCAGGATCATATCCGCCGGGAATTCGATCGATTGCCCTTTGATCCGAGCAAAGATGCGGCCGCCTGATCCTCGAATCGTGGCCATCCGTGCCCGCAGAAACAAGTTGCGGGCACGGTTTGCGGTGGCACAAGGACCGAATCAGATTATTAGCTGTTTTCAAGAGTCTCCCGGGCCTCTTACGAAGAAAGAAATGTTCGACTGGATCGCCGCACGGGACGATGTCGTAGCACGGAGAGCTGTTGATCAATGGAAAGCTCAGCATCCGATCCTTGCAGCAGTAGCTGATTGGATTGACAGTCAGAGGTGGTGAATGCCCGCGCCTGGTAATACCGTTAATCTGCCGCTTCCTTACGGTCGCTCGCTCTATTTTTGCGTCACGACAGCCGCGGACGATTTTGCCCCCGACCTGCAACGAGTCCGTGAAGAGATCCACAGGGTCTTTCGCGCGGACTTGATGGAGGTTTGTGCTTGTTGGACGGAATCGGCAATCGACGACATCATCATCGAGTTCGGTTCGGATTCGGTCGAAAGGGGGTTGTTAGCCGTCGGCCACACCAAGACGTCTGGGAGGGCCGTCAACCGAGAAAAGCAGATCTGCGACGGGCGCTATCGAGCTAGCCTGATTCAGGTTTCAGTGGGAGTGGACCTCGATCCGGTGCCGTCTAACCGGCCGAAGGTCGAGGGATCCATTGAGGAACGCGCGGGGAAAGCCTTCGAGGCTCAGCTGGCGACGACGATCGATACCTTCGTCAGGGTTTTCGAAGTTGGCCCGAAAGAGGCGGGGCCGGCCGTCCGAATGGCAATTTCTCCGTTCGTGCATAAAGCGCTCAATCTCAATGAGGTGGGGGGCGATGAGTTCGATAGGCAACAGCGTGCCAGCGAACAGATCCGCCGCTGGGCGGGTCGAGGCAGGAAATATTTGTCAAGTCTCTTCACCTCGACGGCAAACTTGGCAATTCCCGTAAAACGGAGCCGCCACCAATTCAACAACACGCTTGAACGTATTCAGGAATCAGGCGGATCCCTGGATGTCCTCGTCAATGAGCCCAACGCAACGATCCAAAAGGAGCTAGCGATTTTATTCGCGCTGGCGGAGATTCGCGAGGTATCTCGAACGGTGCATGCGGGGCATCTCGAAATTTGCAGCGATGCGAGTGTTCTGAAAACCAAAGGTGTTGATCCTAACAGTATCGTTAACTCGATTCGCAATCCGAGAAGTGCTGTAAACAAAATTGTCGAGGAGCCGGCGCGACGCACCGAAATTCTTGACGATTACGCTGAAACTATATTTCCACTTGACGAATATGGTAAATCCTATTCTTTACTTCTCCTCGTTGTGGAGATAGCACTTCGATACGAGATCGACGTTCTGGAGCTGTTTCCATCTCTCGCAATTTGGAGGTCGTTTACGCAAGCGGCGCGAGCCGTGTCTGCTTACAACCGGAATAGCAGTCTCCCTGAAAAAACAACGATTGCGGGTGTGTGCGCGTACTGGGGACTGCGATCTCTGATCGAAGATGATCCCCGGTGCAGCGAGCAGCGAGAACCTTTGCGCCAGATGTTCGGATGTATTCCCAGCGCGCTTCGGGACTATGCACTTTCCGAGCGACCGCCCAACTTGGGCATTGAACACACCGAGCGTTTCGGAAATTAAGAGATGATTTCGAATCGCGTGGAGCATCTCGCGATGCGTCGAACGAGGAAATGAAGGCAGCGAAGATAGGCGCGTGCGGGATCGTCCGGGGCTTCGTGGTCTTTATCCAGTCGCGGTATTGTATCAAGAGGGGGTAGAAGCTTCTGACGATCCGGCATCGAAGCCGGGTGGGTTCCGCTAACTGATCAGGTGCAAAGCCCGCCGAGGATATTGTCATTCGTCGTGCTGGTCGGCCCCCACCGAGTGGTCCGGGGCAAATCTTAGTGATGGGGTGGACGCCCCCGACGGCATCGATGTGCCAGAGTGAGGTCGTTGAAGATCTCAAACAGGGAGGCGTCCGTCATGGAAGTTAGCACGATCGGGCTGGATATTGCCAAAAGGGTTTTCCAGGCGCACGGCGCCGACACGGCCGGGAACGTTGTGTTTCGCAAAAAGATTGCGCGTGCGAAGCTGATCAGGTTTTTCGCCGCGTTGTCCCCATGCCTGGTGGCAATGGAGGCGTGTGGCGGTGCGCATTACTGTAAGCATCCGGCGAGAGCCGCGAGGGTCAGTTGATCCGGTTTCGGCTCTTTGCGAAGGCGGCTTTGCCGATGGTTCGTCGGCGGGCGAGTTTGGCGACACGTTTTTGAACGGCGTCAGCGTCGAGGGTTTCGGGATCGAACGAACCGCCCGACCATCGCATCAGATCGTCGTGTTCTTCGTGATCCGGGTCGGCGATCGTGTCGAGGAAGAGCTCGAAGCCCGGAAGGCCGCCGACATCCTCGGGCGGTGCACGACGCTCGCCCTCGACGAAGCGCGGGTATTCGGTGGCGGGGTCGGCTTCGCCGATCTGCTCGACAGTGATCGTGTGCCGCCAGTCGTCGCCGAAGTCGTAGGTGTAGGCGAGTTCGCTCACGCCCCGGTCGATGAGGGCGGCGAGCCTGGTTGTCTTGGCCGACCAGGTCTTATCGCCGAAGGAGTCCCATTCGGGATCGGGGATCGCGTAGCGCTTGTCGTCGGCCCGGAACTCGAACAGGTGATAATCCTGGAAGGGCATGACCGCCTGGACGACGTCGTGGAGGCCTTTGAGCGTCATAGTCAGCGGAACCTCGACACGTCGCCAGATGGCCGGATCCCAGTCGTCGAGTTCGATCTTCAGGCGGGCGATGCGGTCACCATCACTCATGATGCCAGTGCCAGCGGCTCGTCCGCTGCCTTCCAGTTCCATGGCAGCAATTCGCCGAGGTGAGTTTGCGGCATGTCGGCGATGCGGGCGAGGACATCGGCGAGCCAGGCCTGCGGGTCGATATCGTTGAGCTTGGCCGTCGCGATGAGCGTCAGCATGAAGGCGGTCCGATCCGCGCCACGATCCGAACCGGCAAAGAGCCATGAGCGGCGCCCGAGGGCAAGACCGCGGATTGCGCGTTCGGCGGCGTTGTTCGTGAGGCAAATCCGGCCGTCGGTCGTGAACCGGGCGAAGCTGTCCCAGCGCTTCAGCATGTAGTCCATGGCTTTGGCGACAGGCGCATGGCGAGACAGACGCGCCCGCTCGATCCGTATCCAGTCTTCCAGATCGGCCAGAAGCGGCAAGCTCCTTTCGCGCCGGGTCGCGAGCCTTTCGCCGGGCGAGCGGCCGTTTACCTCCCGCTCGATATCGAATAGCGCGTCGATGCGCTTGACCGCCTCCAGCGCCAGCGGCGAGATCGGCACCGCGTTCTTTCCCCGTCGGGCGCTTTTGGCGATGTCGGCGAGCTCGAAGAACTTCCGTCTCGAATGAGCCCAACAGAGCGCTTCCGTCACCGGGCCGGGACTTCGGTCGACGTCGTAAAGGCGGCCATAGCCCGCATACGCATCGGCCTGAAGAATGCCGGTATAGTCCGTCAGATGGCGCTCGGGATGCTCGGCCGATCGATCGCGGGAGGCATGGAACAGCGCCGCCGGTGGTGCCTGGCCACCGAAGGGCCGATCGTCCCGGACATAGACCCAGGCCCGTCCCGTCACCGTCTTGCCCTTTGCCAGGATCGGCACGGTGGTGTCGTCGCCGTGCAGCCGCTCGGCGGCCAAGACGTGAGCCTCGATGAGGCCGTGAAGCGGACGCAGGGCATGGGCGCAGGCACCGACCTGATCGGCCAGTGTCGACAGGCTGAGATCGATGCCCTCGCGGGCGTAGCGCTCCGACTGGCGGTTCAGCGGCTGATGCTGGCCGAACTTCTCGAACAGGATCATCGCCAGAAGGTTCGGCCCGAGGAAGCCGCGCGGCGTCGGGTGGAACGGTGCCGGGGGCTGCGTGATCCTCTCGCATTCGCGGCAGGTGAACTTCTCCCGGACCGTCTGAATGACCTTCCATTGCCGCGGGATTACCTCCAGCGTCTCGGTGACGTCCTCACCCAGCTTTGACAGGCGACCCGAACCGCAACACGGGCACGAGGTTGGCGCGGGGATGACGACGCGCTCGCGCGGCAGGTGTTCGGGGAAAGGCTTCTTCGAGGGGCGTTTGCGAATGAACGGCCGAATCGTCGTTGTCTTGGCCGCCGCTTCTTCCGCTGCAAGCTCGTCCTCGCTCGCGGCGGCTTGCGCGTCTTCCAACTGCATCTCGAGTTGATCGAGAAGGCGGGCCTTGCGCTCCGATCGCGTCCCGTAAAGCTCGCGCCGCAGCTTCTCGATCTGCAGCGTCAGATGCGCGATCAGGGCTTCAGCGCCTGAGACTTTCGCTTTAACCCGGGCTGCGTGCGCCACGGCTTCGTCCCGGTCGCGCTCGGCCAGATTGGCGCGCCGTTCGGCCGTCGCGAGGGCGCTCTTCAAGGCGGCAATGTCGTCTGACGCGGCGGTCATGCCTGAAGCCCGAAGCAGTTCGTGACAAAACTGATTCTGCCATAGACTGCCTGCAACGCAAGGCTTTTGTGCTATCCGACCGCGCTCGGTCGCCAGGTTCTCTGGGGATTTCTCCAGTCGATCCCTTCGAGCAGATAACCCATCTGCGCAGTTGTGATCGTCACCGCGCCATCCGCCGGCGACGGCCATAAAAACCGGCCGCGTTCCAGCTTCTTCGTGAACAGGCAGGCGCCCTGGCCGTCGTGCCAAATCACCTTGATCAGATCGCCACGACGGCCCCGAAAGCAAAAAATGTGACCGCTGTTCGGATTACGCTTCAGTGTCTCCTGGACCAATAAACTCAAGCCCGGGAATCCTTTGCGCATGTCGGTATGGCCAGTCGCCAGCCAAACCCGAACGCCGCTCGGAACCGGGATCATCCGCGACGATCCACAACATCGAGAATGCGGGCGAGCGCTTCAGCATCGATACCTGCGTCAACGCGGATCGTGCGGCCACCGGCGAGTTCGATTTCGATCCGCGAGGCTGCTCGCCGAGGCTTCGATCGTCCCGCTGTCCGGGTGGCGACCTCGGTCTTCCCACGTGTTCCGGGCACCTGGTCGGAAATGGCGACGGGGAGGAACCGTCCGCCGCCAACGTCATCGACCTTCTCAACGCGACATTGACGCCGCCATCGGTAAATCAGGGACGTATCGATGTCGTGCTGACGGGCGATCGCGCTGACGCTGGCGCCCGGCACCAGTGTTTCCAGAACCACCTGTTCCTTGAATGAAGTCGGCCAAGGCCGGCGTCGCCCTCGATCCCGAGCTATATCGATTTGTTGGAAGGCCACGTGGTTATCCTCGCTGTTTGCACCGTGGTTGCCACACCACGCCGCAAAACAGCGATCTTGCCTCATCTACGCAAGGCGGTTCCTGCCGGAGGGATACGCATTACTGGGCGCGCGAATTGACCAACCTCGGTCATGAGGTCCGGCTTATTCCGCCTGCCTACGTGAAGCCTTTCGTGAAGCGGCACAAAAACGACGCCGCCGATGCGGAGGCAATCTGCGAAGCAGCACAGAGGCCAAGCATGCGTTTTGTTGCCGTGAAGAGCGAGGAACAACAGGCTGGCGCGGTATTATTCCGCGGACGTGATCTTTTGGTGCAGCAGCGCACACAGATCATCAATGCTCTTCGCGGTCATCTTACGGAATACGGGATGATTGCGCCGACCGGGACCGCGCACATGAAGACCTTGATCGGCTGGATCGACGATCCTTCGTCGCCGCTACCGGAGAGCGCCCGGGCGGTATTGAAGGTACTGGTTGATGGCTTGACGGTGCTCGAGCGGCAGATTGCCGTTCTCGATGTGGAGATCGCCCGCCGCTCGCGCGAGGACGAGGTCGCTCGGCGGCTGATGACGATTCCGGGCGTTGGCCCGATCACCGCCACGGCTATAGCCGCGCTGGCACCGCCGATCGAGACGTTCCGCAAGGGCCGAGACTTCGCCGCCTGGCTCGGGCTGACGCCGTTGCAGAAATCGACCGGCGGCAAGCAAAAACTCGGGGCCATCTCGAAGATGGGCGAACGCACGATCCGGCGGCTTTTGATCATAGGCAGCAGCGCCGTCGTGCGCCAGGCTGTCAGGCGAGGCGCGGCCAAGGGTTCATGGCTCGAGCGGATGATGTCGCGAAAGCCCCGAATGCTGGTGATCGTCGCGCTCGCCAACAAAATGGCGCGGATTGTTTGGGCAATGCTAACGAAAGAAGAAGTTTACCGAGCTTCGGTCGCAGCGACATAAAGCTGTCTGCGATCGAGAGGCTGTCGGAAGCGTAGTCGGGCGAAGGAGAGTATGGCGCAACAGTCGGCGAGACGGGGTCGGAAAACCAGTGCTATGCACAGCGCCTAGAGCGCGCCTTAGTGATTTGGATCCGGTCCGCGAACTCCCATACAGGCTCGCAGCCCCATCGCTGCATTAGAAGCCGGACAGATGGCAGCATCCGACACCACGCCGATACTTGACTGAAAATACCGCTTGCGCTTCGAGGGGCGTCCACAGATGCATAGTGGGCCTTGGCGCCAATGCTGGCGTGGCCGGTGAAGCCGGGCCGGATGGCGCGAAGCCGGCCATTGCACGACCTGCGGTGCCGGCGGGCGGTAGCCCAGGGATGAGTGCGGGCGTGCTGTGTTGTAATGGCGGCGCCAGCTTTCGATCACGACCTTGGCCTCGGCCAGCGAGTAGAAAATTTCGCCGTTCAGGAGTTCGTCCCGGAGTCGGGCGTTGAAGCTCTCGCAGTAGCCGTTCTCCCACGGGCTGCCGGGCTCGATGAACGCGGTCTTTGCGCCGACAGCGACGATCCATTCCCGCACCGCCCTGGCGATAAATTCCGGCCCGTTGTCTGAACGTATATGGGCGGGCACGCCGCGCAGGATGAACAGGTCGGTCAAGGCGTCGATGACGCTGGTCGAGTTCAGCTTGCGGTCGATCCGGATCGCCAGGCTTTCCCGGGTAAACTCGTCGATGATGTTCAGCATGCGGAATTTCCGTCCATCATGGGTTCGGCTTTCGACAAAGTCGTACGACCAGACATGGTCGCGATACTCAGGCTGCAGACGGACGCAGGATCCGTCGTTCAGCCAGAGCCGCCCCTTCTTCGGCTGCTTTTGCGGCACTTTCAGCCCCTCCCGTCGCCAGATGCGTTCGACACGCTTGACGTTCACCCTCCATCCGGCCTCCCGCAGCAGCGCCGTGATCCGGCGATAGCCATAGCGGCCGTATTGGGTGGCGAGCGCGATGATATCGGCGGTCAGTGCCGCTTCATCGGCTCGGCCGGTCGGCGTCTTGCGCTGCGTCGAGCGATGCTGGCCAAGGACACGGCAGGCGAAGCGTTCGGACACCGTGAACGTCGCCCTGACGTGCTCGATGCAGCGCCGGCGGCGGGCGGGGCTTAGAAGTTTCCCGAGGCAGCCTCGCGAAGGATCAATTTCTCCAGGGTGAGATCGGAGACGGCCTTTCGAAGCCGCTCGTTCTCCTTCTCCAGATCCTTCAGGCGCTTCACCTGGTTGCCCTTCAGGCCGCCGAACTCCTTGCGCCAGCGATAATATGTGAACTGTGTCACGCCAATCGCGCGGACGGCCTCGGCGACCGATCGGCCTTGCGAAACCAGGACGTCGACCAGACGGAGCTTCGCGACAATCTCTTCCGGCTTGTGCTTCTTCTGCGGCATTCTCTCGTCCTCCAATGGTTCAAAACCATACCTAAGGGAGGACCACTTCATTGGGGGCGGACCAGTGCCGGCGATCTCGTCGCGCAGCGTTCGCTCGCCTTCTACGACTCGGTCGCCCAGGCGCTGGCGCAGGCAGGTCGAGCATGGCCCCTTCGCTCGACCAGGCGCCATCAACGATCGACCGCATTCGCCACGACCTCGTCGGCCTGAAGATCCGCCGGGTGCTGGAGGCGCTCCACCATCTCGTGCGTCGGCTGGAAAAAAAGAGAGCACGGCCCTCGAGGCAACCGATATTCTTCTCGCCGAAGAGCGGACCCTTCGTGAGAACAGCCGCATCAAGACAGCGCTCAGGATGGGCCGCCTGGCGACTATCAAGACGCTGGCCGGTTTCGACTTCATGAACAGGGGCGGATTCTGCCCCGAACCAACCGATCCCAACATTCGGGTAGGCAAATCAAAGGCAATTGGCAGCCGAAGGCTTAACTGTCGGCAAAAATTGGCAGAAAGTCTCCGCGCCTTCGAAAATCTCGCTCTCGCGCATAGGTCTCGTAAGGGTCGAACTTCTGTGACTCGAACGGCAACGGATCGTGAAGCTTTCGCTGGATCATGAGATCGCGAGTGTCGGGGGCTGCCCGCGGCCGCTATGCGTCAAATCGACCGATAGCGCTCGATCGCGGTGAGCCATTCGAAATGCATGGTCGTTTCGCTGCTATATATCTCTTCTCGCAAGAAGCGACATTCCTCCTCAAAGGCGTCCTCGTCGACCTCGATCCACCAGCTCTTCAGGCGGCCGTCGGACCCGTCACTCCACCGATAGCCGCGCGCTTTCAGGATGTTTTTGGTCTCGAACGGGCTGTTGTGCGCCCACACCCGGCAGCGCCGCTGTTTCATCGACGCGATCAGCGCCCTGAACGCGTCCTCGCCGGGTTGGGCTTCGTAGGCGAGGACTTCGAGGAGCGCATGGCAATCATCGATTGCACGATGGCCGTTGTGGAAAAGGCCGCACTGCCCGACGAGATATGTGAGCTTCCATCCCTCGAAGCCGAGGTCGGCCCAGTTAACCTCGGCGACCGAACAGCCCCAGGGCTTTGCATCGAAACGGGGGGCCAAGCGCTCGCAGAAGGGCCTGTCGAATTTGGCATTGTGGGCGATCACGCAGTCGGCCGGTTGGATAAAACGGGCGACGGCATCCGGGTCGATCGACTGGCCGAGGACCATCTCGGCGGTGATGCCTGTAATTCGGGTAATTTCCGGGGAGATCGGTTGCACAGGTTCGCGCAGCGCCGAGAAGACATCGATCACTTCGCCAATCCCGTCGTCGTCATAGCTGAACAGCACCATGCCGAGTTCGATGATCTCGTCGGCGCGGTGATCGAGGCCAGTCGTCTCCGCATCGACGATGAGGCCGAGTTTCTGATCTTTTGCGCGAGCGATGGTCACGAGCTTGTCGCGTCCGACGACCGGCCGCGGAACCAGGCGCCGAAGCACCCGATAGTTTCCACTGTCTTCGAGATGGCGGAGCATCGTCGCGTCGTCCGGCCACACCGGGCCCGACGTGTGGGACGTAGCCGCCGACGGCCTCGTGGTGGAGTCGACTGGTCGCCTGCTGGACGGAGTCGGTTCATAGCTCGTGCCGAACAAATCTGTTTGAGCAGGGGCGGCGGCCTTGGTCATCCAATTCACCTTAGACATCATCTTTTTCTGATTATCAGCTTGGCGCTGCCAGTGCTTCCTTGGAGCCGTGCTTCCAGATCGGCTTTAACTCGGTCCGGCGAAGGTATGGCCTGTTCGAGAATGGGGCTGCCCCTTCCTCGATCCTCACCCAGGATGGTGAGGATGAGGATCGGAGCGTTGCCGCAGCACAGGCGGCGCCGTTTCGAGATCCCAGTCCTCTCCGGCACCGGATAGGCCCACGCCGAAGCAAGACGTCCCCCCGCTTTTCCAATGTGGCCAGGGGCCAGGCCGGGAGCAACCAAACTACCGGCCATTACCCTGACATTCGTCCTGGAGTCCCCGGAGTATCCTCCTGGATCAGGCCGCGCTCCCGGGCAAATTCCGTCAGGGTTTGCCGTCCCAGGACACGCTTGTCGAGAAGCAGATCGGCAAGATCAACTATCTCGGCCTTTCGCTCGACCATGCGAAGCAGAACGGCGGCGTAGATCCGGCGTAGCCGGCCCTCGATGCCCGCTCGATCGACTGGATCACCGGCCGGATCGCCCCCTACCGAAAGATGGTCGCCGAGGCCAAGGCGCCCCGCCATCTGATCGGCAAGCCGCGATGCTTCGGCCAGATCGGATAGCGCTCCGCCCGAGACGCTGCCGAGGATGATCTCCTCGGCGGCCCGGCCACCCAGGAGCACGGCGATCCGCGCATCGAGATCGACGGCCCGGGATTCCTCCAGCACCCCATCGGTAATTGTCGCGCCACCCAAAGTGCCGATTCCGATAATCGACACCGAGCGGGGGATCCGCCCCCGCAGCATCTGCATCATGGCATGTCCCGCCTCATGCACCGCGATCCGACGCTGGATCTCCGGGGGCCGATCATCCGGGGGCAGTGCAACGGCAAAAAGATCATCGCTGATGACCGCGCGGCCTGCCTGCCGCGCGAGGCGGCGGGCGTCACGGGCTATCCGCGCCGCGTCGGCCCCCGAGGTGAAGCCGGCCAGCGACACGGCCACCGGCTCGATCGCCGCGGCATCAATCCCCGGCAGGTGATGAGCAAGGATTGCGGCGAGCTGCTTTTCGTCGGGAAGCCCGATCCAGAATCGACGGTCGAGCCGACCAGATCGAACAATCGCAGGATCGAGGTTGCGATCGTGGTTGCACGCGGCGATCACTACGACGCCCTCGCGGCGGCTAGTGCCGTCCATGCACTCCAGGAGACAGGTGGTGATCGCCGCCCACCAATCGGCATGACGCTCGCCGCCGCCGCGCGCCGGCAGCGTATCGAGTTCGTCGATGAAGATCAGGGCGGGCGCCGCGGCGTTGGCTTCGGAAAAAACCTTCCGGATTGCCTGGACCACGCTCCCCA
Source organism: Aurantimonas coralicida (assembly GCA_011050685.1). GTDB lineage: Bacteria > Pseudomonadota > Alphaproteobacteria > Rhizobiales > Rhizobiaceae > Aurantimonas > Aurantimonas coralicida_A. The sequence goes on along the minus strand of DRFF01000167.1, from coordinate 13,681 downwards.
AGTGGCCATCCTTGCTGGCCTGCCATTGCGCATAGGACGTCGGAAAGAATGTTACCCCGGCGCTCTTCGCCAGCGCGCTGGCGAAGAGCGTCTTGCCGGTGCCAGGCGGCCCCACGAGCAAGGCGCCGGCGTCGACATCCGCCCAGGCGAGTGATCCCGCGCGATAGGCCCCCAGATCGCGCGCCAGAGCAAGACCCCAGTCTTTGGCATCGCCGTAGCCCTGAAGGTCCTCGAGGCTCGGCGGTGGCCGGGTGGCACCGGCTGCATCACCGCGAAGCGCGGCGATCTTTTCCAGCGCCGTGAATGCCGCCGCCGGCGTGGCGGCCTTTCTGATCACCACATCGATCTCGAGCGGGTTGAGGGCCGACAAGTCGACCTCCGGGGGCGGGCATGGGCATCCGGACGGCGCGGGCCGCTGGACGGAGCTGGTGCGCAGTGTCCGCCGGATCGTCCGGGCGATCTCGGCCGTCGTCAGTGGCGCGGTCAGATCGATCTCAAGATCGAGCAGCGAGCCCGCCGGCGCTGGCAGATCGCCACCCACCGGCACCGCGACAATGAGGTGATCCGCCTGTAGAGCCTCAGCGATCGATTCGAAGCCCGTCTTTCTGCGTGCGCCAGGATCGATGGACTCGCTGGTTATCCTGAAGTGTACCTCCCTCAAGATCGCCGCCGCATAAAGAAGCGCTTTCGCAGCGGCTTCGGCCGCCGCGTTCCAGTCGACCGAGCGGGTGCGCAGGACGATCAGCAGATGCCCGCCATCCGAGACCTTCTCGCGCAGCCCCCACAGCGGCCGCACCAGACGGGCTGCCAGCGCATCGCTGCTCGGCGACAGGCCTGCGAGAGCCCTCTGGGCCGCCACAACCGGACGACCGCGGCCGCCGGTTGCCGATTGCGGCGTGGAAACCGCCGGAGGGTCGTCGGGACGCGCGCCTGTCTCCGGCGTGTCGCCGAGCAGTAGCGTCGCCATTTCTTCGAGCTCCATGTCGAGATCGTCAGGCAGTGGCTCGGAGGTCTTCGATTTGCTGAGGCGCTGGATCATCGCCCGTCCTCCTTGTCCATGCGACGGTCGGGAGACGATTCGCCCCGCGCCGGATCGACTGGTTTCCCGAATGCCATGTCCGACATGGGTTCACGCAAATGCGGGACACGCGACCTCGGGGTGCCTTCGGGAAGAGGATCAGCCCCCATTGCCTCGATTGCGCGAGCCGGCGTCATGGCGAATTCCGTAACAAGGCAGCCGCGTATGCCATCGCCTTCCACCGGAGATCGATCGACGGCCGGTAGCGGTCCGTCATCTCGCGTCGGCACGGAGCGCATATCGTCGGCCCGTCCCTTGGAAGAACTCTCTGCTGCGACGCGCGACGGCACCGCCGGATCGGTTGCCGCCGAACCTGCGACACCGACGCCTCGCCGGCCGATCCAGGCTGCCACCAGTCGAGCAGCGGGATGACCTTCATCAGCGAGGCGGTCGAGAGCAGCCAGGATACCGGCATGATCCCCCGGACCTCCCGTATCAGCATGGCTGTCCCTGCAGGTGGCGCGGATCGCCGCGCCCACGATCAGCCAAGCGGGCACTGGGAGGACGGTCGGCGACTTGTGCGAGATCTGACCGGGAATGGTCGACTGCCCTGGAGCCAGGTGGTCATCGGAAGGCGTTTTGGTCGGCCTCATCAGCCCGCCCTCCCAACTCGTGCGGCGCCCGGCGATGCGATACCGGCAAGACCCCGACGGGCCGACAGGGCTTCCGCCGGACTCAGTGGGCGTCGACGTGGCGGGGGTCCCCCAGGCTGGGAGGGAGAAGCATTGTCCGGCTGCTCCCCATTGATCGCGCCGTCGTCGGGCAAGGGTGCATCCGCCGGGGTCGGCTCCTGCGCCGGAAGCATGATGGCGGCAAGATCCGTGAGTCGCGCCAGGAGCGCGGTCTGCGCCTCATCCTTGTATGTGCTGTCGAAGGCATCGAGGTGACGCTGTACCGGCACGCCGAAAAACGCGTCCAGCTTATGCCGCGGGACGACGCCTTCACCCTCCTCGGCGCCGTGCAGATCGATCACGATCGTGCTGCATTCGGCGACACGGTGAGGCCGCAGATGACCGACCGCCGACAGCCGCGCGTGCTCGAGGCGCTGCCGGGCGCGCTTTGTCGTGGAGCCGGCCTGGCGGCGCACCTCGACGAGCCAGGCGTGATGGCTCTGCTCGTCGATAACGACGGCATCGACGCGATAAGAGCCCGTGACACGCTGGTCATGGGGCACGTCGACCGCCCGCAGGCGGGCCCCGGCATTGGTTTCCATCAGCGCCGCGGCGGTCGCCGTCAGCGGGATCGTTTCTTCGGCCAGGACCTGAAAGACCCCGGAAGCCGCCAGAATGCGCGCAAGCGCGGTCGCGGCCGCGGTGCCGTGGCGGACGACGAGTGAATGCGACAGACCGGCGACTGCGGAAAAAGCCCCGAGGACCGGGTCATCGAGGCGCGCGGTGGTGGCCGCGTCGCGGACGACGGAGCCCGCCAGGGCCGCAAGCGAGGCTGCGAGCTGATCGTCGCCATCCCCTCGCTCGGACGAACATTCGTGTGGATCGGAAATTCTGGAAGACATGCGGGATCTCCTTGGACTCGCGCTACGCGCGGCGCCTGCATCGACGAGAGCCGAGACGGGGAAACGAAGGCGAGACAGAACTCCCGAAGAGACGCCCGACCGGTCACCCGCGTTCGAGCGACCGGCGTTGGGACAAGAGGCGCCGTTCCGGGATGGTCCTGTCAGGTCCGGCGAAAGCTCAGGTCGCGAGTGAAGGGCCGGGACCAGTCGCCGGTCAGCGCACCGCGTTCCGTGAGAAATTTGATCGCGGAAATCACCGGAGCATCGGACGCCACGAGGCGAGCCGCCTCGTCGAGCGATATCTCGTCGCCCGCCATCGGCACGGCGGCGAGGATCGTCGTGGCGGCCACCGCCAACTCGCCCACGGTCACGGCGTCATCCACATACGGGAAAAGGGGCGGCCGAATGGAGACCGGGTGCACGCTGGCGGTACCAGGGGGCGGCGGTGCATCACCGCGGCTGGCCGAATCCACGATATGGGGCCGAAAAGCCGCCGCCGAAATCGGTTGGGGGGTATTGTTCGCGCGCGTCGGCGCGTCGTAAAAGGCCGTAGCCATTCGACTCTCCACTACAGAGTTGATGGTCAGGCCGTCCTCGGAGCTCCAACTCCGTCGGCGGCCGCCCTTTTTTGTGAAGGGCATGGCCACCAATTCGAACACCCGACCGGTGAAGCGGGAATAGTCCCGCACGCCTTAACCTAGGCCGGGGAACGTCCGGATCCCAGCTGCGCCGGAGGGGTTTCAAGGCAGATGGTTAATGCGGCGTTGCGATCCTCCGGCTTCCGCAGCACCGTTCAGCGTGTCGCCGAGGCGGTGCGATATCGACGGCGCTATGTCAGCTCAGCGCCCATCCGTCGGTTGAGCCAGACACGCCTGCATCCGAAAGCGGACTCCTTTTCGGCTTGGCACTGAACGCTTGGCGGATGACTTAGCGCAACGCAAGCTGCGGCAATGATCCTAGCATAGCAGATTAAGCGGCCAGTATTTGGGTGATCCCCCGCAGATCTTCTGAGCGGTATTCGGCGCCCGATCCAAATGAGTAGACGACGCTGACCCGGCTCCCGTCCCATACGAATTTGAAATGGTCCCGTTGCACCGCCCTTTCGAGAACTCTGCCCGTCAGGACGCTCACGCACATTCCGGACGGCCTTTCCGCCGGCCTGAATAGCAGCCCATCGTATCCGGCTTCGGCGATCTCCCGGCCGCGGCGGCGACGTTCGGCGAGATCAAGGTCAGTATCCCAGTCCAGCCCATTTGCGAACCGGCCCTTCACCCTCCGAGATAGCTCCCGCATCTCCAAACCCATTGGTGCCTCAGCTGTCCTGCCGAGGAACGTCTCGCGCTTCCTGATCGAGATCGCGAGCGCCGTCTGCATATCACCGGCAAGCTCGAGCGCGGGCCGATCTGCGTCGAAGAAGCGGGTACCTTCCGGATTTTGATAGGCGAAAGGAGCATGGTTCCAGTTCTGCAGGAGCGGGCCGTTGCCGTCGACGACCTGGGCGCCTTGCATCAGCCGGTCGCGCTCGCGCAGCCGCGGGTTCGTAAGAGACTCTATCTCGGCTAGCTCAGGACTGCGGTTGTTGGCGATGCGCGCAAACACGTCGATGGTCGGAAAGCGCGAGGGAATGAGCGTGAAGAACAGCTGATTGATGTCCTCTGCGGAATAATCAGCCACCACGCTGGGCATCCACATACTGTCGCACTCGGAAGATATCCATCATCTGGCCGCCGCGCATCACGTCGAGTGCGCTCTGGCTGCTGAAATAGTCGTTCGGGCGGCGGACCCAGCCGTCTGCGGCTCCGGCGTCTGGCAGCAGGATCTCGAGCGCCTTGTGGATGGCTAGGAGGTGCGAGACGCGCTCGACGGTATCCCTTGGTATCGCTCCCCCCTCCTTCTTCCATTTGAAAAATGTTGATCGGCCGGGCGACCCGAGCAGCAGCAATTGGTCCTCGGTGGACAGATGCCATAATTCCGCAAGTCCTTGGAAAGCCTCCATGACCGCTGGAATCGGGAGTCGCCCTGCGCCCGTCCGGACGATGGGTTCGATGTTAGCCACGCATAATTCTCCCATAAAGTCTAATATTGGACTTGAATTTCGTTATAGTCCAAGTGTAGACTTGTCCACATCGGGACTCATTCATAATCCTAGTCCACCACAGACGCGGGATCAAGAGTCTACGCAACAGGAGCGATATCATGGCCCACGGGCACAGGAAGTTTAAGTTCACCGTCGATGGTACCGCCTACGGGTCGGACGACGGGGTAGTCGAAGGCAGCCAGGTCCGCGAGGTCGCGGGGCTGATGCCGGCAAGCGACTTCGTCCTCATCCAGATTGCCGACGGCACCGGCCGCTCGATCGGTCTTGAGGACGAGGTCACCTTAGAGAACGGCGCGGAAGCCGTTTTCCTCTCGTCACGTGGCGACCGGATATACACCTTCACCGTCAACGAGCGGGGCTGGGAGTGGGGCGCGCCGACCGTCTCAGCAGCTGACATCCACCGCTACGCCAACATCGATGGTGACCTCGAGCTGATACTCGATAGCGCCGGTGACACGGTGATCCCCTGGGACGGCGAGGTGACGCTCAGCGACAACGGCGTCGAGCGCATTCGCAGCCGCGAAGCGAAGACCGTTGCCATCAAGGTCAATGGCCGCACGCGGACCGTGCCGAGGAGGAAGCATACGTATCGGGAGATCGCGTCGATCGCCTACCCCGACGCTGACTTCGAGAACTTCAAGTATACCATCACCTACTTGAAGGGCGTCCACGATGCCGAAGGCGACCTCGTTGAGGGTGAGAAGATCGCAGTCAAGAACGGGATGGTCTTCAATGTCCGCCGATCTGATAAGTCGTGATCCGAACCTGAAGCGGCTGCAGGACGAGGGGTTTGAGCTCGAGATCCGCGAGCTCATCCTCCTCGTCCACAGCGTACCTTACGTGAAGAGTGACAAGTCGCTCGACCGCGGCACGCTCGTCTGCGCGCTTTCGCTCGGTCCTGGCGGCCTGACGTCCACCCCGCAGGCCGACCACACCATGTATTTCACCGGCGAGATCCCGTGCCACCGCGACGGCACGCCGATGACTAACATCATCAACAACAGCCAACCGGCGACCGTCGGCATGGACATCAAGGTCGGGCATTATTTCTCGTCGAAGCCGGAGGGCGCCGGCAAGTATGCCAACATCTACGACAAGGTGGTCACCTACGAGTCTCACCTCGGCGGGGCCGCGCGGTCGCACGACAAGACCGCCAATGCCCGCACGGGCGCCAAGGTGGAGAGCGTCGACGACGACAGCCCCTTCGCGATCCCTGACTCGGCGTCAGCCCGCTACGGCATCGTCGCGGCCAATCGCAAGCTGAAGGGACGCATCGCCATCATCGGCCTCGGTGGCACCGGCGCATATCTGCTCGATCTCGTCGCCAAAACTCGCATGGCCGAGATCAACCTGTTCGACGACGACCAACTGCTGAACCACAATCTTTTCCGCTCGCCGGGTCCGCCGGATCTGGCGCTCGCTAAGGATTTTCCGCGCAAGGTGGATTATTATGGCGAGCTGTATCGACGCATGCACAAGGGTGTGAAGTCGTATCCGGTCAGGGTGAACACCGAGAACATCGATCAGTTCACAGATTACGATTTCGTCTTCGTGTGCGTCGACAAGGGCTCGTCGCGACGGGCGATCGCCGAGGGCCTGCACCGCCTAGGCGTCCCGTTCATCGACACGGGCATCGGACTCGGACTGGAGGATGACACGCTCGACGGATGTGCTCGTGCGACCTTTATCGCGCCGGGGACGCAGTGGGAGGAGGTCGCGAACTACCTTTCGTTCGGGGACGACGACAAGGAGGACAATGTCTACGCGACAGAGATCCAGATCGCAGAGCTCAATTCCCTGAACGCCATCATGGCGATCGCGCGATGGAAGCGTTGGTCAGGCTTCTATCGCGACGAGCGAAACGAGAGGAACTCGACGTATATGATTGAGGGCAACATGATTACGAATCGGAAGATGTAATGGCTCGCATCGCCCGCCTCCGCCCAGTCTTCTTGAAAGAAATTCCCGAGCAACTCGAGGACGGGATTCTGTATGTCTCGCACGAATGCCAGGTCGCGCTCCACAATTGTGCCTGCGGATGCGGCGAGGAGGTGACGACCCCGCTTGTTGCAACAGAATACGAACTGATTATGGAGAACGACGAGCCATCAATCTGGCCGTCGATTGGCAATCATGATTTTCCCTGCGGTTCCCACTACATAATCAAGCGGGGTCGCATACAGTGGGCCGGCAAGATGACCCAAAGGCAGATCGAGGCGGGCCGGGATTATGATCGCCTCCTTAAGCGCGGGCCAAAGCCCACGCGAGGCAAGGCCTTCATCGACTGGATCAAGCAACTGTGGAACAGCCTCACCGGATAAAGAGCAAGACGCGCCGCCTATTTCGAACGATTTCAAGCGGCGCGTGAAAACCGAGAGGCCCAAGATGGTCAATGCGAGTCGATACACTCTTGTCGTTCATGGCCGGCTCGCCATGCGCGAGGCCCGCTTCTGTGCGGCGCGCGACAGTCGCCACGGCGTCCAGATCATGTCCTTCGAGCAGGCAGCGGCCCGCCTGGCTGGGGGCTTCGCTCGACCGATCGACGACGAGAGCCTGCGGGAGGCGATCCAGGCGGTCCTGCCGGTGACGCCGATGGGCGAGCTGGAGAGCATTAAGGGGCTACCCGGCATGGTCGGTGCGGCTGGCGACACGCTGCACAAGGCCTGGCGTGCCGGCATCGATCTCGCCGCCCGCGCTTTGGACCATCCGCGGCTCGACGCCATCGCGCGCCTCGAGGCGGCGGTTCTTGCGGAGCTTCCCGAGGGGATGATGCGCCCCGTCGACATCGTCGCGGCGGCCACGGCCCGGATCGCGCATGCGCCGGCGGTGATCGGTGCGGTCGAGTTCGACGGGCTGACCGAGATCTCCCCGTGCTGGCGCCCGCTTGTTGGCCTGCTCGCCCAGCACATCCCGGTGACCTGGACCGCCGGTCCGCGCTTGGTGCCCGACTGGCTTGACGCGGCCGTGATTGTCGCCAGCGCGCCCGCCGAGGATCCGGTGGTGCCCGCCGTCAGCGCTGCGACCTCCTATCACGAGGCCATCGAGGCGATGCGCTGGGCGCGGTCGCTGCTGGCGTCCGGCGTCGATGCGTCCGACATCGCCATTGCGACGGCGTCTCCCGCCGACTACGACGACCACTTCCTGGCACTGCGCGCCGACGCCAACATCGATCTCCACTTCGTGCACGGCGTCCACACCGTGACGACGCGAAACGGGCAGGCGGCCGCGGCGCTCGCCGACATCGTCGTGCGCGGGATCACTCAGACGCGCCTGCGCCGCCTCGCGGCGCTGTGCCAAGACTCGGCGCCGCTCTCGTCGCTGCCCGACGGCTGGCTGCGCGTGCTCCCGAGCAACGCTCCGCTCTCGACGTCCGGGGCATGGAACCGCCTTTTCGCTCGCCTGACGCCCGGGGACTGGCCGGACGGTCTCGACCACACGCCCGCTCTGCGCGACGCGGTCTCCATCCTGGCGCAGGGGTCGGACGCCGCCCCCGCGGTCGGCGAGGCCTTCCTGAAGGGTCGCGCGCTGACGATCTGGCGCAAGGCGCTACTCGCCGGACCGGCCGCGTCGATCGACGTGACGCTCGGATCGCTGAAGCAGGACGATGGTCTCGATGCCTGCGTCTCCGTTGCCTGGATGCCCGCCAGCGCTCTGGCGGCTTCGCCGCGCCTCCACGTTCGCCTCCTCGGCCTGAACTCGTCGCGTTGGCCGCGCGGCATCTCCGAGGACCGCCTGATCCCGGATCACGTCATTCCCACCGCCGAGCTTGATCCGCTGTCCGTCACCTTGGCCGACCGCCGCGACTTCAGGACGATCCTGGCGACCACCTCGGGCGAGGTCGTCCTGTCGCGCGCCCGGCGCGACAGGGACGGCCGCCTGCTCGGCCGAAGCCCGCTGCTCGCCGACCACGGCGACGAGGCCTATCTTCGCCGCAACGCGGTCCCCGGGCATGCGTTCAGCGAGACCGACCGCCTCATGGCCCGGCCGCAGGAATTCGACGCCGAGCTCCAGGCGGCGGGTGCCAAGGCCTGCTGGCGCGACTGGCGGCTGGAGGAGGTCACGCCGCACGATGGCATGGTCCGCACCGACCATCCGCTCATCAGCGCGATCCTCGAGCGGACTCAGTCCGCGAGCTCGCTCAAGGCCCTGCTCCGCAACCCGCTCGGCTTCGTCTGGCGCTACGCGTTCGGTTGGAAGGCGCCGCAGTCCAGCGCCGAGCCGCTCGTCCTCGATCCGCTTCAGACCGGCGACCTCGTCCACATGGTCCTCGACCGTGCGCTGCGCCTGCTGGAGGCGTCGGGCGGTCTGGTGCAGGCCGACACCGCCGCGATCGAGGCCGCCGTGGCCGACGCGTCCGCTGCGGTCGCGGCGGAGTGGGAGGCCGGCCGACCGGTCCCGCCCGACGTCATCTGGGGCCGCACGCTTAGCGAGGCGCGTGCTCTCTCGGCCCGCGCGCTGGAATACGACACCCACGTTCCGGGCACCGTGTCCTACGGTGAGGTGCCCTTCGGCGGCTACGAGCCCAAGTCGGATGCCGCGCTCCCCTGGGACGCGTCGGTGCCGGTGACGATCCCCGACACGGGCTTTTGCATCGCGGGCTACATCGACCGGCTCGACGTCGCCGCCGACGGCCAGCGCGCGCTGGTGCGCGACTACAAGACCGGTAAGGCGCCGAGGGGCGCGATCCGCCTCGACGGCGGTCGGGAGCTGCAGCGTTGCCTTTACGCCTTCGCGGTCCGGCAGCTCCTCGGCGAGGACGTGGAGATTAGCGCCTCGCTGCTGTATCCGCGCGAGCCATTGGATCTGCAGCTCGACGATCCTGGCGGCGCGCTGACCGAGGTGACCGGCTACCTGCGTTCCGCGCGGACCTCGCTCGCCGGCGGCGCGGCGCTGCCCGGGCCAGACACCGGCGGGGGCTATGACGACCTCGCCTTCGCCCTGCCTGCCAACGCCGGCGCGACCTACTGCAAGCGAAAGAAGCCCGCCGCCGCCGAGCGGATGGGCGATGCCACCCTGGTCTGGGAGGCCGAATGATGACCACCGTCAGGATTCTCAAGGACGACGCCGCGCGTCGCGACGCGATCAGCGGGCATGACCGCTCGATCCTGGTCGAGGCCGGCGCCGGCTCGGGCAAGACCGCGGTCATGGCCGGCCGCGTCGCCGTCATGCTCGCGCAGGGCGTCGCTCCGCGTGCCATCGCGGCGGTGACCTTCACTGAGCTCGCGGCGAGCGAGCTGCTGTCGCGGGTGCGCCAGTTCGTCGAGGACCTTGCCGCAGACCATGTCGCGCCGGAGCTTCGCGTCGGCCTGCCGGACGGGCTCTCGGAGGAGCAGCGCGCCAACCTGGCGGCCGCCAGCGCTGCGATCGACGAGATTACGTGCTCAACGATCCACGGATTCTGCCAGCGGCTGATCAAGCCCTATCCGGTCGAGGCCGACATCGACCCGGGTGCCACGGTGATGGACGGTGCCCAGGCCGATCTCGCCTTCCTCGAGATCGTTGATGCCTTCCTGCGCGAGCGCCTGTCGGCGGGGCAGGGCGGCGTCCTCGCCGAGATGGTGCTGCGCGAGGATGGCGAGACGGTCCAGCTGATGCACAGGATCGCGGGGAGCCTGCGCCGTGGCCGGACGCTGGTGGCGCCGGCGGTGACACCGTTGCCGGCCGCGCTCCAGGCGTTCTGCCAGGCGGTCGGGGACCTCTCGTCGTTCATCGCGGGCGCGGGGGCCACCGAGCCCGAGACGGTGGAGATCGCGCAGTGCCTGACCGCGATGGCTGCCGCCCTCCCGTCGGCTGGCGTTGCGGCGACGCCCGCCGGGTTGGTGGCGCTGCTGACCTCGCGCCCGCATCCCGGCATCTGCACCAAGGCGGGTGCGTTCTCGGCCTACGCGAAGAAGGGCAAGTGGGGCACCGCCGCCAAGGCGGCCGGTCTCTCGAAGACGGACGGCGACCAGCTCAACGACACGGCGAAGGATCTCTACGAGGCCTGTCGCAACGTCTGGAACGCGTTGCTCCAGTCCGCCGCGGGTCACGCCCTGGCGGCCCTGATGGCGGAGGCCCGCCCTATCATGGATCGCTTCCGCGACTACAAGCGCGCGAGCGCGCAGCTCGACTTCGACGACCTCATCCATGCGGCCCGCGACATGCTACGCGACCACGAAGATGTCCGTCAGGCCCTGGGGCGGCGCTACCAGCGCGTGCTGGTCGACGAGTTCCAGGACACCGACCCGCTCCAGTCCGAGATCTTCTGGCGCCTGTGTGGCGATCCAGGTGAAGGCGGGGGCGACTGGACCACTTTCCGCATCCGGGCCGGCGCCCTTTTCCTGGTGGGTGATCCCAAGCAGGCAATCTACCGCTTCCGCGGCGCCGACGTCGGCGCCTACGTCCAGGCGCGGACCGCCTTTTCGGCGCAGGACACCGACGGCCTCGTCTCGATCTCGACCAACTTCCGCTCGTGCGGCTCGATCCTTACCTTCGTCAACGAGCGCTTCGAGGCGATCCTGTCGGCCGACGGTCAGCCAGGCTTCACCGGGCTCGATCCCTTCCACGGCGATCCGGCCGGCGGCGTCTGCGTCGCCGCGCTCGACGTCGCGGCGGCGGACGAGGACGGCAACGCCAAGGTCGAGCGGCAGCGCGATGCCGAGGCGGACGCGGTGGCGGAGCTGTGCGCCCGGCTTATCGGCAGCCACCAGGTTATTGACCGCGGGGTGGGGATGACGCGTCCGTGCCAGCCTGGCGACATCGCCCTCCTCGCGCCCACCGGCACCGAACTGTGGCGGTACGAGGAGGCGCTCGAGCGTCGCGGCGTTCCGGTCGCGACCCAGGCCGGCAAGGGGCTGTTCCGCCGCCAGGAGGTACAGGACCTGATCGCTCTGACCCGCTTGCTTGCCGACCGCCGCGACACGCTCGCCTTCGGCGCGCTGCTGCGCGGCCCGCTGGTCGGCCTGACCGAGGAGGAACTGCTCGACATCGTCTGGTCGCTCCCCCGCTCTGATGACGAGGCCGACCGGATCCCGCGCCTCGACCTCGGTGTCGACCTGGATGCGATCGGCCATCCGCTGGCGCGCAACGTTATCGGGCGTCTGCAGTCGCTCCAGCGGCGCGTGAACTCGACGACGCCCCACGACCTGCTCTCCCAGGCGGTGGATGTGATGCGTGTCAGGCCAATCCTGCTCGACCGCCATCGCCGGCAGGCCGAGCGGGCGCTCGCCAACGTCGACCTTTACCTCAGCCTCGCGGTGGGCTACGCGGTCCGCGGCCTGCGCGCCTTCTCCGAGGCGATGACGGCCGCATGGGAAGACGAGGCGCGGGCGGTCGAGGGCCGGCCCGACGCCCAGGAGGAGGCGGTCGCGCTCTTCACCATGCACGCGGCCAAGGGTCTCGAGTGGCCGGCCATCATCCCGGTCAACACGATGACCGGGGTGATGGCCGCCGACAGCGCGATCGTCGACCGGGAGACCGATACCTTCTACTGCCCGGTCCTCGGCGTCGCGCCGACCGGCTACGACGAGGCGCGCGACGCCGAGGTCGCCGAACTCGAGCGCGAGCGCGTACGACTCTGGTATGTGGCGGCGACGCGCGCCCGCGAGCTTCTGATCCTGCCTCGGCTCGACGTGACGCCGCACAAGGGGGCCTGGATCGGGCTGGTCGACCTGATGCTGACCGAGCTGCCCGCGTTCGACCCATCGGAGCTGCCGCTCGATCCGATCGGGCTGCCAACCGCCACCGCCAACGGGCAGACGCGCGAGGTATACGCCGAGGAGGCCGCGGGTATCATCGGCCGCCGGACGAGCCTCGTCTGGCTTGCCCCGAGCCGCGATGAGAGTGCTGCTGGGCCGGTGCTGCTCGAGGAGCAGGCCGCCGTCTGGGCCGGGTCCGAGGAGGGCCTACCGACCGGACCCGAGGCGGCGCCGGTCCAAGGCGGCCGCGACCGCGGGCTCGTCCTGCACAAGCTGATGGAGGAGGTGCTGACCGGAGAGACCGGCGACGCGCTTGCAGGGTTGGCGGAGCGCGCCGGCCATCTCATCCGCTCGCTCGGCAAGGTCCCGGTCGAAGATCCGGCCGACGGGCTGTCGCCGCAGGAGCTGGCGGACTGCGTCGTGCGGACACTGGCGCTTCCGCAGGTCGCCGAGCTGCGTCCGGCGCTGCTCGCCGAGTTCCCGGTCTACGCCGTTCGGGAGGAGGACGCCGGGCTGGTCGCGACCGCCGGCATCGCCGACGCGCTGACGGCCGGGGCCGATGGACGCCCCGCGGTGATCGTCGACTGGAAGAGCGACGTCGCCTCGGATCAGCAGACGGTGGAACACTACCGGATGCAGGTCCGAGCCTATCTCGACATGACGGGCGCGGAGCTGGGCCTGATCGTGCTGATGACGAGCGGCAGGGTGGTCGCGGTTACACCTACGCCGAAGCCGATCGCGGCCTGACGACCGGTGCCTGGCACCGTGCTGGCGCGGCGCTGATGAACGGCTACTATCGAAGGGTTCTTCCCTAAAGCAGTCGGTCTGCAAACTTGAAGGGTTTCGGGCGCCGCGAGGCGTACGAAAGTCGCCGAAGAACGAACCCGCGGGATGTCGGTCATTGAGTTATGGGGTTTTCGGCTGACGGCTGTGCCGGGACAAGGTACGGCCGGGACCGATCGACATTGATTTCGTGCTGCGGCGCCTGCGTTGTCGACGTGACGCGGGTGGTGGGAAAGCTGGCGAGCGCACGATGGTCGCGCTTTGGAAGCCGACACCGGCGGTCGGCACGCGGATGCCTGTGGCCTGAAACGCGCCGTCTCGGGCGGCTGATCGTACAGTGCCATGTCTGATCATGGCGAAGGCTCCCGGTTCGGTGATGGGCGAGATGGCGGTCCTCGGGGCTGTCGCCAGCGCAGGAAGATCCCGACAATGGTCATACGTCCACCGCAGCAGGGGCAAGGTGGGCGAATGTCGGGCGGCTTCGAGACTTCCGGTTCGTCGACCGTAGGCTGTGGCGGAGGCGGAGCACCGAG
>DRFF01000166.1 GCA_011050685.1 Aurantimonas coralicida | reverse complement strand
TTTCCGCACCGCTTTGATCGGTCGATCGTCCGAGGGACTCCCAGCGTGTCCACCGGGGTGGTCCACTCCGTCAGGGCTGACACCATGGCGGGCGCCGCCAACCTTCGCCTCAAAGGCGCACGAGTCCACTTTCGCAGGAAGATTCCGTACAATCTGCGGGAGCGATTCGGTCGCTCCGAAGTCGTGAGATCTTTGCAGACACGCGAGCGCCGAACGGCAGCCGCCCGGGCGCTCATGGTCTGGCTCCAGGTAGAACGGGTATTCGAGACAGTGCTGTAGGAACCGACGCTTAGTGTTCCAAGATCACCCCGATCGTGGCCTGGACGTGGCTCACGTCCTCGAACACGGGCTGGCTTACTTCGTCGCCGCAGCGGCTGCAAACCTTCTGCGGCCACTTTTCCGACGTGAGATCCGGACAGACGAGAATTCCGGCCAGATAGCCGTCAAGTTCACCGGCCAGGTGTGCCGCAGTTGTGGAGAGGTTTGGACGCGCCCGTTGGACGATTGAATTCGCCGACCGTCCGCCTAATTCGAGACGGATCCAGGAAAACGAGACCCTGCCCGCCGCCTTTGGCCGGCAAAGTTACGACACCGAACAAAGCAAATCTGCCGAGAGGTTTACCTCCTACCCGTCGAAAGGACCCGCGGTGTGGCCGATTCAGTTGTGCGAGCCTGCAAGGGCACGATTACCAAGCGCGCTTCTTCTCAATAATATGGCGCAGCAGCCGGTGCCCGTCCGAGAGCTCGACCGTGGTGCGAAAAGGATTCGCAGTTGAACGATACGTCAGTAAAGCCCGTGCCGATCACCTTCCTTTTCGGAGGCGGCGAGATGGGAGAGCGGCTCCGCGCCCACGACTGGGAGGCGACGTCCCTCGGGCCGCCGGATACATGGCCCGAGTCCCTGGCCACTTTGGTCCGGGTGCTGCTCAACTCGCGTCAGCCGATGTTTGTGGCCTGGGGGCCTGACCGCACCCTCATCTACAACGAGAGCTATGCGCCGATGCTCGGCGCGAGGGAGTGCGATGCGCTTGGCCGTCCCTTCTTCGACGTCTGGCCAGAGGTGCGCGACGAGGTCGGCGCGCTGATGGACCGTGTCTTCGCGAATGATCCCGTTCACATGGACGACCTTGAGCTGACGCTCCACCGGAACGGTTATCCAGAAGAAACGCACTTCGCGTTCTCCTACACTCCGGTCCCCGACGACAACGGCACGGTGGCCGGCCTGTTCTGCGCCTGCATCGAGACAACCCGCGAAGTTATGGCGGAGCGGCGGGAGGCCGACGCCAACAGGCGGCAGCGGCTCCTTCTCCAGCAGATGCCGGGTTTCGTGGCGGTGCTGGCGAGCCCGCAGCACCGCTACGAGTACGTCAACGATGCTTATGTGGCGCTTTCCGGTCCCCGCGAGCTCGTCGGACACACCGTTCGGGAGGTGTTTCCAGAGCTGGAACGGCAGGGCTTTATAGACCTTCTCGACCGCGTCTACGCGACGGGAGAACCGTTCACGGGACGCGCGCTGCCGATCCAGATCGGCAGTGACGACGCCGACCGCTTCATCGACCTCCTCTTCCAACCCGTCCGAGACGAGGCTGGCGACGTGACGGGTATCTTCGTCGGCGGCTACGACGTCACCGAGCGTGTCCTCGCGCAGCGCGCTCTGGAGGAGAGCGAGGCGAGCCTGCGCGAGCTGAACCGGACGCTCGAGGAACGCGTCGCCGAACGCACTGCGGAACGAGACCGACTGTGGACGCTGTCGGAGGACATGCTGGCACGCGCCGATCTCAGCGGCATGATGACAGCCGTGAGCCCAGCCTGGACGCGCGTGCTCGGTTGGTCGCAGACCGAGCTTCTGGAGAGGCCCTATGCCAGCTTCATGCATCCCGACGACGAGGGCCCCACGCTAGCCGGGTTAGCCCGCATGGGCGAAACAAAGCGGCCAACGCGCTTCGAAAACCGCATCGCGAATGCGGACGGGGGCTGGAGGCCGATCGAGTGGACCGTCGCGCCGGAAGAGGACGGTGTAAATTTCATCGCCATCGGCCGCGATCTCAGCGCCGTCAAGGCGAAGGAGACCGAGCTAGCGATCGTGCAGGATGCTCTCCGCCAGAGCCAGAAGATGGAAGCCGTCGGCCAGTTGACGGGTGGCCTCGCGCACGACTTCAACAATCTTCTCGCCGGGATCACCGGCAGCCTCGAGATGATGCAGAGTCGGATCGCGCAGGGACGGATCGGCGACATCGACCCGCTACATGGTCGGGGCGCAGGGAGCCGCCAAGCGCGCGGCCGCGCTCACCCACCGTCTCCTCGCCTTTTCGCGCCGCCAGACTCTGGCCCCCAAGCCGACGGACGTGAACCGTCTTGTCCGGGACATGGAGGAGCTGATCGGGCGAACGGTGGGACCGCAGATCACGGTCGAGTCCGTCGCAAAGGCAAGCTTGTGGACCACGCTGGTCGATGCCCCCCAGCTCGAGAACGCCCTCCTGAACCTCTGTCTCAACGCCCGCGACGCCATGCCGGACGGCGGCAGGATCAAGATCGAGACGGACAACGAGTGGCTCGACGAGCGCAGCGCCCGCGAGCGCGACCTGCCGCCGGGACAATATGTTACGATGCGCGTGTCCGACGACGGGACGGGAATGCCCCCCGACGTGATCGAGAGGGCGTTCGATCCGTTCTTCACGACCAAGCCCATCGGCGTCGGCACCGGGCTCGGGCTCTCGATGATCTACGGCTTCGTCCGCCAGTCCGGTGGGCAGGTCCGGATCCACTCCGAGGTCGATAAAGGCACCATGGTCTGCATCTCGCTGCCCCGTCACCATGCCGAGGCGGCAGTCGATGTCCCAGCGCCTCAGGAAGCGCCGGACAGTAGCGGCGCCGGCGAGACGGTGCTGGTCATCGATGACGAGCCGCTGGTCAGAATGCTGGTCGTCGACGTGCTGGAGGACCTCGGCTATACTGCGCTCGAGGCTGGAGACGGCCCGCAGGGGCTGAAGGTGCTCCGGTCCGACGTGCGCATCGACCTTCTCATTACGGATGTCGGGCTTCCCAACGGGATGAATGGGCGCCAGGTAGCTGACGCGGCGCGGGAGATCCGGCCTGAACTCAAAGTCCTCTTTGTCACAGGGTATGCAGAGAACGCCGTGCTCAGCAACGGCCAGCTTGATCAGGGCATGCAGGTGGTGACGAAACCGTTCGACATGGCCGCGCTCGCCAAGCGGATCACGTCAATGATTGCAGGTCCGACTTGAATGGCGCAGGGCGCAATGTCGGAAGAAGACCAGTACGGGGAAGGCGGTCCGGCAAGTTTCGACCCTGTCTGGGCGTAAGATCCGCCGCCGCAACATTTCCGTCGCGGCCGTTCTCGGTGTTTGACAGCCCGTAGGTTGCCAGTCGCCTTGGCGATGATCGACGCCTTGGTGCGTCGGAGCGAATGAGTGCCAGAGTCCTTTCGACGCAAACCAATACAAGTCACCCATGTCCCATTATCTCTCTCCCAAGGCCGGAATGGCCAGGAAGAGAGTCTGCGCCTCAATCAAAATGTCAGAAGACGAACGGACCGTGTTTCGACGGGCGGCTTTTGGGTACAAAAGCCCAGAGCCGTTCCTATCGACGACCTCGGCTGACGATTCGACGACTCGGCTCCTCTTGCCTCTCCACACTTGCAGAAGTTTGGTTTCGACGGTACCGAGACGTCAGGTTTATGTAGAGCTGCCCTTTCAATTCGCGACCCATCTTCGATGTTTTGGTTCGGCTGCGACCATTCCGATATCGGAATTATGGGTGAAGGTTTCAGCTGGCAACGGCTCCAGTTGCTCCAGGCGCATCGCTCCCAGGCCAAGTGCCCATCGAGGTGACAGTATCCCGCGGATGCCAGTGCGTTCAGCCATCAAAACGCTCAAGCAGCGTGCGCAGAAATTTCGCGACCGTCTTAGCTTCCGTCGTCGTAAGACTGGCGATCGTTGCAGAGAGTCGGTCGCGCATGTGGCGATGCTCGTCGAGGATTGGCCGGGCGTTTTCCTCGACCAGCGCGATCACGATACCGCGCCTGTCCGCCGGATTGGGGCGCCGCTCGACAAGGCCGGCGCGCTCTAGCCGGTCGAGAAGCGCTGTCGTCGCCCCGGTCGACAGCGCCACATGTTCGGCGATCATCTTGCCGCTGACGGGAGCCTTGCTGCTCTCCAGGAACCCAAGACAGCCAAGGTCGGTGAGCGCGAGGTCGTGCCGGGCGGCGAGCTCCTTGTCGAAGTCGATCGCGGTTTGCAGGACCCGTTTGAAAAGACGTAAAACCTCGTCCGATGTCGCCTCCCTCGCCGTGTCGCTACCGTCCTCATCATTGCCGCCCGCCATTGACGCGACCCTTCCTTTGATTTAGCTCAATGATAAAGCAACTTGGCAAACAAGCAATCGGGTGCGAAGTCGATGATTGGCAGAATGGACGCTCGTTCGAGCCTGGTCCGGGTGCTTCTCGTTGCGACGGCCGCATCCGCGCTCACTGCCTGTGCGCCTGATGCCAACGTGGAAAGTCCGCCCGAGCCAGTCGGTTTCGTCACCGTCGAGCCGGAAACCATTAGCCAGACCACGACTTTGACGGGCGAGATCACGGCGCGCCACACCGCGACATATTCCTTCCAGACCGGTGGCCGGGTGACGGATGTCGCCGTCGACGTCGGTGCGAAGGTGACAGAGGGAGAGGTGCTGGCCAAGCTCGATCCGACCGAGCAACAAGCCGGTGTGGCGGCCGCCGAAGCGGCGGTGGATGCCGCGAACGCGCAACTGACTCAGGCCTCCTCGGCATTTCAGCGACAAAAGGACCTGTTCGGCAAGGGCTTTACGACCCGTGGGAATTTCGACGATGCGCAAAAGGCACTGTCATCGGCGACCAGCGCCGTCGACATGGCCAGTGCCGATCTGGAAACGGCCAGGACGAACCTGGAAGAGACCGTTCTGAGGGCTGACGCTAATGGTGTCATCACCAGCCGCAGCGTCGATCCCGGCCAAGTGGTCAGTGCGGCCCAGACGGCCTTTGGGTTTGCCCAGGACGGCGATCGCGACGCGGTCTTCGAGATTCAGGAACAGCTGCTTATCGGCTCGCGGACGTCACACTCGATCAGGATCGCGCTCGTCGGCGATCCGTCGGTGAAAACCGTGGGAACGGTGCGCGAGGTCTCGCCGCTGATCGATTCGACGACCGGCACCGTCAAGGTCAAGGTCGGGCTCGACACGGTTCCGCCGCAGATGACACTCGGCTCGGCCGTAGTGGGCACGGATGTCGGCGAAGCCCAGGAACAGGCGATCGTCCTGCCCTGGACGGCGCTGATGGCGGATCGCGGCAAAGCTGCGGTCTGGACCGTTGAGAAGGAAACTGGCGCCGCCAGGCTGACGCCCGTGACGATCGGTTCCTACCAAAGCGGCAAGATCGTCGTCGAAGAGGGCATTGCGGCCGGCGACCGGGTCATCACGGAGGGGTCCCAGCTCGTGCGGCCAGGCCAGATCCCCGATCTCGTCGCCGTGGATGAAGAGGCCGGATCGTGAAAAGAGCGTTTTTCTTCACCGTGTTGCTTGTTGCGGCACCTCTTCTGACGGGTTGCAGCGAGGACACCGGGTCCGAGGCCGCGCCGTTGCCGCCGCGCCCGGTTCTGACCATGGTCGTCGCCCGGCACGTGGTCGCGGACGAGGGGTTCAGCGGGAGGATCGCGCCCCGCTTCGAGACGACCCTGGCGTTTCGCACCCTCGGCCGGCTGATCTCGCGAGATGTCGACGTCGGCGATCAGGTTGAGAAGGGGCAGCCACTCGCTGCAATCGACGCCGAAACGCTCGCCGCCGACCTGCGCTCTGCCAAGGCTCAATTGGCCAATGCCCGGATTCAGGCTCGCACCGCTGAGGCAAGTGCCGCGCGCACGCGGACCCTGTTCGCCGACAAGACCGTGTCGCAATCCGATCTCGATGTCGCCGAACAAAGCCGTCAGGTTGCCGGTGCCGAGCTCGCGAGCGCACAGGCGCAGCTCGATAAAGCCGAGAATGCGCTGAGTTTCGCTGTTCTCACGGCACCCTATGACGGGGTTATCACGGACCGCGAGGCGGATGTCGGTCAAGTCGTGTCGGCCGGCGCGGCGGTCTTCAAACTCGCCCGGACCGGCGAGCGCGAGGCGGTCGTGGATGTGCCGGCGGCCCAGGGTTCGGCTCTGACCGCCGGCGACCACTTCCGCGTCGTCCTGCAGATCGAGCCTGATCTCAGCGTTGAGGGCGGGATCCGCGAGATCGCGCCGCAGGCCGACGCCCTGACCCGCACCAATCGGGTGCGCATCACTCTTGCCGATCCCCCGCCCGCCTTTCGCATCGGGGCGCTGATCAAGGCGATCCCGCAAGAGCAGGCAGGGCAGCCGGCATCGGTGATCGTGCCGAAAAGCGCTATCCTGGAAGAGGACGGTAAGGCTTCGGTCTGGGTCGTGGACGAGACAACGAAGACGGTGACACGGCGCGCCGTGACGGTGACCGACGCGCCCGATGGCGCGGTGCGGATCGACGACGGACTGAATCCCGACGAGCGCGTGGTCATCGCCGGCGTCCACAGCCTTGAGGATGGGCAGGCGATCTCGCTGACGGACATCGCGGAAGGCGAAAGACCATCGTGAAACGCTTCAATCTCTCCGACTGGGCGCTTCACCATCGCTCCTTCGTCTGGTTTCTGATGATCATCGCGATGCTCGTCGGCGCGCTTTCCTATCTCAATCTCGGCCGGGAGGAAGACCCGCCGTTCACCATCAAGACGATGGTCGTTTCGGGCGTCATGCCCGGTGCAACTGTCAAGGAAATGACCGAACAGGTCACCGACCGGATGGAGAAGAAGCTCCAGGAACTGGACTCGCTCGACTTTACCCGATCGATTACGACACCCGGTCAGACCGTCATCTTCGTCAATCTGCTTCCGACGACGAAGGCCGGTCAGATCACCAGCATCTGGACCCGCGTCCGGCACATGATGGCGGACATTCGCGGCGATTTCCCCTCGGAGTTTCAAGGCTTCGGTTTCAACGACGAGTTCGGCGACGTGTTCGGCAACATCTATGCCTTCACCGCCGACGGCTTCACGCCACGCCAGTTGCGCGATTATGTCGAAGCCGTGCGCACGAAAGTCCTGCAACTGCCGGAAGCCGGCAAGGTGGAACTGGTAGGTGCCCAGGACGAACGGATTTTCCTCGAATTTTCGCTGCGCAAGATTGCCGGACTCGGCCTCGACCAGCAGGCGATCATCGATACGCTGAAAGCCCAGAACGCGATCGCGCCATCCGGTGTCGTGCAGTCCGGACCGGAGCGCATCTTCGTGCGCGTGTCGGGCCAATACGCATCCGAAGACAGTCTGGCTTCGGTCAATTTTCGCGTCAACGATCGCTTTTTCCGCCTCAGCGACTTCGCGACGATCAAGCGGGGCTACCAGGACCCGCCCTCGGCGCTTTTCCGGTATAATGGCGAGCCGGCGATCGGCCTTGCCATCGGCATGCGAAAGGGCGGCAACATCGTCGACTTCGGCGAAAATCTGAAGGAGGAGATGGGGCGCATCGTCTCCGAACTGCCGGTCGGCATCGGCGTACACCTCGTCGCCGATCAGTCGGCCGTGGTGGAGGAATCCGTCGGCGGCTTCACCCAGGCGCTTCTCGAAGCGGTGCTCATCGTCCTTGTCGTCAGCTTCGTGAGCCTTGGCTTTCGCGCCGGGTTGGTCGTCACCTTGTCGATTCCGCTGGTCCTCGCCATGACCTTCATCGGCATGGAATATGCCGGCCTGACGCTGCAGCGGATTTCGCTCGGTGCGCTGATCATCGCCCTCGGTCTTCTGGTGGACGACGCGATGATCGCGATCGAGACCATGGTGTCCCGCCTGGAAATGGGCGAGACGCGGGAAAAGGCGGCGAGCTTCGCCTGGACCTCGATCGCCTTTCCGATGCTGTCGGGAACGCTCGTCACGGTTGCCGGCTTCCTGCCGATCGGCTTCAACAATTCCAATGCCGGCGAGTACACCTTTTCGCTGTTCGTGGTCATCGCCCTGGCTCTGCTCCTGTCCTGGGTCGTCGCCGTCTTGTTCACGCCGCTGATTGGTGTGCTGCTGCTGCCCAAGTCGATGCACAAGCACGACGCAAAGCCCGGTCTTGCCCGGCGCGCTTTCAGCCGCATCCTGCGGGTCGCGATGCGCCGGCGCTGGATCACGATCCTGCTCACGGTCGCGCTCTTTGCCGGCTCGATCTATTCGATGCGCTTCGTCCAGCAACAGTTTTTCCCGACATCCGACCGGCCGGAACTCGTGATCGACTTCATGCTGCGGCGAAACGCAACCATCTCCGAGACCAAAGCCGAAATGGACAAGCTCGAGGCGACGTTGGTCGGCGACGACGACATCGACCATTTCTCGTCCTATGTCGGTCGCTCGGCCGAGCGCTTCATCCTCGCCTACGATATCCAGCCATCGAACCCGTTCTTCGGCCAGGTCGTCATCGTCAACAAGGATATCGCGGCGCGCGAGCGGGTCCGTGACAAGATCCAGACATTCGCCCGCACGAATCTCGTCGGCATCGACGTCTATGTGAAGAATCTCGAGCTTGGACCACCCGTCGGCCGACCGGTACAGTACCGCATCGGCGGCCCAGATATCGAGGTGGTGCGCGCCGGCGCGCGCGAGCTTTCGGCCGTCATGGCGCAAGATCCCCGCCTGCGATCGATCGTCATGGACTGGAACGAGCCGGCCCGAGCGCTCAAGGTGGAAATCCTGCAAGACAAGGCGCGCCAGCTGGGCGTGACGTCACAGCAGATCGCATCGACACTGAACCTCGTCCTCGACGGTCTGACGATCACGGAGGTCCGGGACGGCATCTATCTGGTCGACGTCGTGGCGCGCGGCCGCCAGTCGGACCGCGACTCCATCGAGGCGATCGAGAACCTGCAGCTGACGAATTCTCAAGGTGCCGCTATCCCGCTCGCAAGCCTCGTCAGTTATGGCTACGACTATGAAGATCCGATCCTCTACTCGCGCTCACGCATCCCGACCGTCACGGTCAGCGCGGCGATCCTCGGGCCGGCACAACCCGCGACGATCGTCGCGGACCTCGGGGGAAAGATCGCCGCGTTCCGGGAGAGCCTGCCCGCCGAATATACGGTGGAAATCGGTGGCGCGGTGGAATCGAGCACCCAAAGCCAGGGACCGATAGCCGCCGTCGTGCCGTTGATGCTCGTCGCCATGCTGACCCTGATCATGATCCAGATGCAGAGCTTCAGGGCAACGCTCATCGTCGTCAGTGCCGCTCCGCTGGGGCTGATCGGCGTCGTCGCGGCATTGATCCCGTCAGGGGCTCCGCTCGGCTTCGTCGCGATCCTGGGCGTCTTGGCGCTTATCGGCATCCTCATCCGCAACTCGATCATCCTCGTCCATCAGATCGAGGTCTTGCGCGAAGAAGGACTTCACCCCTGGAGTGCGGTGTTCGAGGCGAGCAAGATGCGGGCACGTCCGATCCTGCTCACGGCGGCGGCGGCGAGCCTGGCGCTGATCCCGATCTCGCGCGAGGTGTTCTGGGGGCCGATGGCCTATGCGATGATGGGCGGCATCATCGCGGGAACGTTGATTACACTCCTCTTCATACCGGCGCTTTACCTCGTCGTTTTCCGTGTGCAGGAGCCCAAGGATCCCGCGCCCGAGCCCGATGCCGATCCGGTGCCGGAGGCCGTGCCCTGTTGATCGGAATAGTCGGCCAAGATTCGTTTGTTGCCGATCGATGTCGAATGGCACGGCATTCCAGCCACGAGGCACGACGGGCTTGGGCCGGCACTCCGGCGCGCGTTCGATCGTGAGGTAATGCTCTTCGAAGGAACGGCAAAAACCACAGTGCCAAAGTAGTGCTAAAGATGCTGGTCGAGCGTCCTGCGCAGTTTGTCGACGATCTCGTCGACATGCTTGCGCTCGGCGATGAAGGCCGGCGGCACCACCGCGACGTCGCCGGTGAACTTCACGTGGCAGCCGTTCCAGAACAGAGCATCATCGAGGGTGCGGCGCGCGCGGTGCGCGAGGGCATCGCCCGGATCACACTCCTCGGCGACCCGCGGGCAATCGCCGCGAAGCTGGACGCTACCGGCGTGGATCCAGCAAGCGTCGCCATCCTGGACCCGGCACGGGCGCCGCAGACTGCCGACTACGCCGCCGCCTATCACAAACTGCGCCGTCACAAGGGTGTCGACGAGGCCGCGGCGAAGGCGGCCATGACCACGCCACTCGGCTTTGCCGCGATGATGGTCCGACAGGGCGACGCCGACGGGACGGTCGGTGGCGCCATCGCTACTACCGCTGACACGGTCCGCACGGCTGCTGATCATCGGCCGGGCGCCGCAGGCCAAGATCGTGTCGAGTTTCTTCCTGATGATGCTCTGCGAGCACCACCATACGACCAAGGGAGGCTTCGCCTTCGCCGATTGCGGGATGATCGTCGAACCGAGTGTCGAGGAACTGGCCGAGATCGCCATCGCCTCGGCCGATCCCTACGCCGAGTTAATCCGCGAGGAGCCGCGCGTTGCCATGCTGTCATTCTCGACCGGTGGCAGCGCCAAGCATGAACGGGTCAGCCGGGTGGTGGTCGCCGCCGATCTCGTGAAAACGACCCGCGCCGACATCAAGGTGCATGGTGATCTGCAGTTCGACGCCGCCTTTGTGCCGGCCGTCAGCGCCGCCAAATCGGCCGGTTCCCCGTTGGAGGGTCTGGCCAACGTCATGGTCTTCCCCAATCTCGACGCCGCCAATATCGGCTACAAGATCGCCCAGCGGATCGGTGGCGCCAAGGCGATCGGACCGATCCTGCAAGGCTTGGCCAAACCCGCAAACGATCTGTCCCGCGGCTGCAGCGCCGACGACATCTTCCATATCATCGCAGTCACCTGCGTGCAGGCCATCGCAGCGACAGCGGCGGCCGGGCCAGCCGGGGCGTTGAAAAACGCAACGGCTCGCCAAGCTCCTGTTTAAGGATTACCGCGACAAAGGTGAGTAACGCCCGCTGTTCGGGGGCCTGGAGCGCCCTTTGACCGCCGGTCGGTTCCATGCCCGTAGCCCGATGATCCCAAGCGCAGGCGCGATCTCACGAATCTGCAATAGCTTCACACGCGCCTCCTCGGTCGTCATCTTCACCACGACATCTCCAAGTGGCATGTCGTCGGCCAATTCATCGCGATTCATCGGCGTACTGGTACCAACCGTACATCATCCGCTGGCCCAATCGCCGGAAGGGTGGCTTAAGGCTCGACCATAGGGCCAGTTTCGGGATTAACTGGATCCAGGACCCATCCAACAGCGTCCGCTTTACAAGCAATTGCGGGCGCGGATGCGATCTTCGCCTCAAAGGCTGATGATCCACTTGCGCAGGACGATTCCGTACAATGCCGCGAAAGCGATTCGGCCGCGCCGAAAACGTGCAATCGTTGCAGACAGGGGAGCGTCTCACGGCAGTTGCCCAGGCGCGCATGGTCTGCCTCCAGGGGGAACGGATGTTCAAGACAGCGCCGCAGGAACCGACGCTCAGGCGGGAACAGATCGATGACGTGATCCGCAACGGCTCGGCCGATAGGGAGTGGGCAGACGAGATCGACCTTTCGCGTCAAGGAAGCGGCGTCGATCATCAGGGCTTCGCTTCGCCTGATGCCGCCGCGCCGATCCTGGAGACGGCGGGCCGAACCGGCCGCGTCGATCTGACCCGGAACGACATCGCCGCCGCTCAGGAGATGGCCCATCGCCGCGCGGACCGACCGGAGCTGAACATATGGACCGGCCGTTTGGACAAGCGGCCGACCGCTGCTGCGTCGCCGAGCCTTCTCTCCAGAGACGCCGCTTGATGCCGCCGACGAAGCAACGCCAGGCCAGCGGGGCGGCGGCCCCATTCGCAAATCGTTTCCCCGGGTCGTTCGTCGCCGTCGTCGGGCCGAGCGGCGCCGGCAAGGATTCGCTGCTGGCGATTGCCGCCGCCAAGCTTAATCCGCAGTCCGGCTTCTTCTTTCCCCGACGCGTCGTCACCCGCATCGCGCTGGTCGACGCGGAAGACCACGACAGCCTGACCCCGGCGGCGTTCGCCGCGGCCGAGGCCGCCGGCGCCTTCTGCCTGACATGGTCGGCGCACGGCCTCTCCTATGGCCTGCCGGCTGAGATTTCGAGACGCCTGGAGGCCGGCGAGACCGTCGTCGCCAATGTGTCGCGGGCGGTTTTGCGGAACGCGGCCGAGCGTTTTTCCCGCCTCCACATCATCGAGATCACCGCTCCACGCCACCTGCTGGTCGCACGGATCGCCGCGCGAGGCCGGGAGACGCCGGAGGAGATCGACTTGCGGCTGCGACGCCAGGCGACGCTCGACGTGCCCGAGAGCGCCGAGGCGGTTCATCGCATCCACAACGATCGCGCGATCGACGACGCCGCCGCAGCCTTCATCGCGATCCTGCGAAAGGTGCGCTTCATCGCGCCGGAGGACAGACCCGCCGAGCGGCGCGGCTGAGATGCGGAGCCACCGTTCAGGCGCGGGGCACATGCCGTTTGCCTTGAATCTTGCCTGCTTCGTTCAAGGATCTGGAAACGGTCGGCCGGAGGATCTTGCGGCGGCGCGAGGGGTCGGGCACGGCTCAGAGCGGGGAGCCTGACTTGCGAACCGGCTTTGGGGGATTGCGGACGTGCCGAACTCTCGCCGGAGACGGACAAGTACGCGCCCGCCCGCCAAAGCCCCGTTTCTGATCTCACGTCGGCGGCATTACCAGCCATTCGTGCGACGGCTCGTTGTAGAACTTCCACGTCCGCTTCGGCCCGGCCATGACGTTGAGATAGTACAGATCGTAGCCGTGCGTCGCCGCACACGGGTGATAGCCCTTCGGCACCAGCGTGACGTCGCCGTCCTCCACCACCATCGCCTCGTCGAGTTCGCGCGTGCCGTCGTCTCGCGCATCCGTATAGACGCGCTGGAAGGCGAAGCCCTGCGGCGGATTGAGGCGGTGGTAGTAGGTCTCTTCGAGAGAGGACTCGGCCGGCAGATTGTCGGTGTCGTGCTTGTGCGGCGGATAGGACGAGGTGTGCCCGCCCGGCGTGATCACCTCGACGACCAGCAGCGAATCCGCGCCGGGGTCGGTTTCGGGCAGGATGTTGGTGACGTGGCGGACATTGGTGCCCTGCCCGCGCGTCTCCTGGCCGAGCGAATCCGGCGCGATCAGCCGCGGCGGATGCGCGCCCGGGATTCCCGGCGCCGAGCAGACGGCGAGTTCGACGGCGGTTTCGGCTGTCACCTGCCAGCGGTCGCCAGCCGGGACATAGACCGACCAGGGCTTACCCTCGAACGGGCTCATCCGCTCGCCGATCAGGCCGAAATCCTCACCATCGCTCGCGATGGAGGCACGGCCCGAGACGAGGACCAAACAGACCTCGCGGTCGCCCATGCGCTCGGCGACGCTGGCGCCGGGGGCCAGCCGATACAGCTCGAAGCCGACATAGCTCCAGCCGGCGCTCTCGGGCGTGATGTGAATGACGCGGTCGTGGTCGCGATTCGGTCTAACGCGCAGATGGGACATCAGGGTCAGTTCCTTTCGCTGGTCTCGGTGTCGTTCGCGGCCGTTCCTTCCCCGGGCGCCTGTGCCTTGGAGCCGGCCGCGTCCGGATCGTAGGCGATGAAGAAGCTCCAGATCGCCCAGACGGCCGCCGCGCTGGTCATGATCCCCCAGAAGGGCTCGTCGTTTGCCCATTCCAGCGCGGTCCAGACTACAAGCACGCCGGTCAGGCAAACGCGTATCCAGAGCGGACGGTAGAACGGATGTTCGGCTTCGCGTCTGCGCATCTCGTCGCTCCTTCGTCGCCTGTCCGGTCTCTGTCGCCGTTGCGAGACTGATTCTCATCCTTCTCCAGCTCGGATTGTCTATTCCAATCGCAACGATTAGTCCTGCGCAGCGGGATTGGACTTCTGGAGACATGTCATGCTGAGCTTCGGCCTTCTGGGATGCGGCCGCATCGGCCAGATCCACGGGCGCAATATCGTCGCGCATCCTAACGCGCGGCTCGTCGCCGTGGCCGACGCGCTGCCGCAATCGGCCGAGAGTTTTGCGGCCGCGACCGGCTGCGAGGCCCGCCCGACGGACGCGATCCTGACGGCCGACGACATCGACGCGGTCATCATCGGCACGCCGACCGACACCCATGCCGAGTTCATCGAGACGGCCGCGGCCGCCGGCAAAGTGGTGTTCTGCGAAAAGCCGGTCGACCTCAACTCGCAGCGGATTCGCGACACGCTGGCGCGGATCGGCGATGCGCCGCTGATGATCGGCTTCAATCGCCGCTTCGACACGCATTTCGGTTCGTTGAAGGCGCGGATCGACAAGGGCGACGTCGGCGATGTCGAACTCGTCACGATCCTGTCGCGCGATCCCAGCCCTCCGCCGGTTTCCTACATCAAATCGTCGGGCGGCCTCTTCCGCGACATGATGATCCACGACTTCGACATGGCCCGCTTCCTGCTCGGCGAGGAAATCACCGAAGTCCACGCTGTCGGGTCCTGCCTCGTCGACAGGGCCATCGGCGAGGCCGGCGACATTGACACCGCCGCCGTGCTGCTCAAGACTGTAACGGGAAAGATCGCGCAGATCTCCAATTCGCGGCGCGCCACCTATGGTTACGATCAGCGCGTCGAAGTGCATGGCTCGAAGGGCCTGTTGAAAGCCGAGAACGTTCCCCAGACGATGGTCGTCCTGGCCAATCAGGCGGGGGTCGCGGCCGACCCCGTTCAGAATTTCTTTCTGGAACGCTATGCCGATGCCTATCGCCGCGAATTGGCCTATTTCATCGACGCCGTCACCAGCGGGACCCAGCTTTCGCCCTCTGGCATGGATGGGCTGAAGGCGGGGCTGCTGGCCGACGCCGCAACGCAGAGCCATGAGCGCAGCCGTTCGGTGAAACTCGAAGCGTGAACCAAAGCCGCGAGGCAAATCAGCGTCAGTGAAGAAGGGGGGAGCAAGGTCCGCAGTGAAAGCGGACTGGTGCTGCCGGAGAGACTCGAACTCTCGACCTCTCCCTTACCAAGGGAGTGCTCTACCACTGAGCTACGGCAGCATTGGGCGCTATCTCTCCGATTTCGGTTGGCACGTCAACAGACAGTGAAGCGAAAAGCAGCCTTTGCCGATCAAAGTCGCGAATCGCCCCCTGCCGAGCCGGGCAACCCGGCATCGTCATATTTTTCCAGGCGCCGCGGCCGAAACGCTGGACAGCGCGTTGGAGCTTTTCTATAAGGCGCGAGCTTTCGCTGGCTTGGCGTTCCGCATTCGGAGCGTTTCGGCGAAACGGCGCCCAGGTAGCTCAGTTGGTAGAGCATGCGACTGAAAATCGCAGTGTCGGCGGTTCGACTCCGTCCCTGGGCACCATTTCCCCTTCCCATAGCTTCTCATAGCGTCCCTCGTATCAATAAAAATCAATGAGTTAGCTCATTATGGCTGCTCATGATGACCCTCCGCATACCGTTGCAACGCATCAGTTTGTGGGTAACGATCCGGGTATTACCCATTACCCATTACCCCGTTACCCATGCCGCTTTCCGAGCACGGCGGCTTGGTCTTCCCTTCGATCCGTTCGACCAAGCGTCCGCTTTCGGAGAACGCCATGAATGCCGCGCTGCGGCGTATGGGTTACGGCAAGGACGAAGTGACCGCCCATGGCTTCCGGGTGACTGCCAGCACCATACTCAACGCCCGCAACTATGATCCTGACGTAATTGAGGCGGTGCTGGCGCACCAAGACAAGAACGCGATCCGGCGGACCTACAACCGCGCCACCTATTGGGAGCAACGGGTGACGCTGATGCCGGAGTGGGGGAATTTGATAGACGGGCTAAAGGCGGGCCGTTAGTCTTACGCGCATTCCCCGGCTGGCTTCTGCTCTCCAGGTTAGCGTAATCATCGGCAGATGGCTCGGATGCGAGAAGGGGCCGGGACGGCCCGGCCACTTCGATTGCTTGGCGAATCGCTTCAACGGGGCGATCCGAACCTGAGGCTTGGCTGCGCCGCTCAGCCCTTGCGGGCAGCGGCGATGGCCGCCTTCATATCGTTCGGCGCGACCACACCGGGATAGATGGCGGTTCCGATGACGTATGCTGGCGTCCCCGGAAAGCCGAAGGTCTCGGCCTGCGTGCTGTTTCGCTGCAGCATGGAATTGATCCGGTCTTTGTCCCGATCATAGGCCGCATTGAGCTTGGGCACCGAAAAGCCCGCCTTGGTCAGGATCGTCTCGATCATGTCGGGCGTCAGCTTGCCCTTGGTCGCCATCAAGGCGGCCATCGCCCTGGCGTGGCCCGTGCCGGCGGCAAGCGTCAGGCGCGCCGCATAGAGCGAGGGGGGGCCGAAGATCGGCCAGTCCTTCATGACGAAGCGGACGTTGCCGTCTTCCTGCACCACCCGCACGTCGTCCGGATGGGCCTTTTTGCAGTAGGGGCACTGGTAATCGAAATATTCCACGATGGTCACGTCGCCCTTGGGGTTGCCGAGGACGGGAACCTGCGGATCGAACAGCACGGCCTCCTTCGACATCGGATCGACCTCGGCAAAGGCCGTCCTGGACAAGAACGGCGTACCGGCGAGGACAGCGGAGGCGACGATCAGCCTGCGGCGGGAGATCGATGGGATGGTCATGGTGGGTGTTCCTTTCTGGTTGGGCAATCAGATCACGACGATCCGCGTATCCTTCGGGACACGGCTGTTGAGATCGATAACGTCCTGGTTGAGCATCCGGATGCAGCCGGAGGATACGGCCTTGCCAATCGACCATTCCTGGTTGGTGCCGTGGATGCGGTAGAGCGTGTCCCTGCCGTCCTTGTAGAGATACAGGGCTCGGGCTCCCAGGGGGTTGTCGATGCCGCCGTCCATGCCGTCGCGCAGGGCGCCGCCATATTTGTCGGGCTCGCGCTTGATCATGTCCTGGGTCGGCGTCCAGTGCGGCCATGCCGCCTTGCGCTTGATGATGCCGCTGCCGGTGAATTCCAGGCCCGCCTTGCCGACGCCGACGCCGTAGCGCATGGCCTTGCCGTTCTCCATGACGAGATAGAGGAACCGGGCGCGGGGATCGACGACGATCGTTCCCGCCGG
This sequence comes from Aurantimonas coralicida, assembly GCA_011050685.1. GTDB lineage: Bacteria > Pseudomonadota > Alphaproteobacteria > Rhizobiales > Rhizobiaceae > Aurantimonas > Aurantimonas coralicida_A. Next base: position 8,018 of record DRFF01000166.1, on the reverse strand, counting down.
CTCCTTCGTTTCGTAGTCGACCACCTGGCGAATGTTGCGCGCGTCCATGTTCTTCGGATCGACAGCCGGAATCTGCCAGCCATCGTCGGTTACCGCGCCATACATCCGGGCGACGCGCGGGTCGACGGGCGGCTTGGGCGCCGCATAGGCCAGTTGCTGGGTCGGCTGAGACGACGTCGAGCAGGCGGCCAGCGTGAGCGTCGCCAGCGCGATGGCGCTGATGCGCAGAAGAGTTGCAGACAAATCGAAAGACCTTTTGGTTGGTATGGGTGATCGGCTTTGACGCGGCGGCGGTGAATCCGCATCCCACGCCGCAATTCGCAGCTGGGGAGCTATTGCGCGTGCCTGGGCTGACAGGACGGTCACACGGATCCCGGAGTCTGGCTTCCGTCGAGCACCACGACGCGGGTGCCGACCGGTGTCCGCTGTTCGAGGTCGATGACATCCTGGTTGACCATCCGGATGCAGCCCGACGACACGGATTGACCGATCGTCCAGGGCTCGTTGGTCCCGTGGACGCGGTAGAGCGTGTCTTGGCCGTTCCGGTAAAGGTACATGGCCCGCGCGCCGAGCGGATTTCCAAGGCCACCTGAAACACCGCCCGCATGCGGGCCGTACCGCTCGGGGTCGCGCCGGACCATGTTGGCCGTCGGCGTCCATCCCGGCCAGCTCGCCTTCCGGGCGATGGTGGCCGTGCCCGAAAAGGCGTAGCCCGCCTTGCCGACGCCGACGCCGTAGCGCATCGCCTTGCCGTTCTCCATCACCAGGTAGAGAAAGTGGTTCTTTGGATCGACGACGATGGTGCCGGCCGGTTCCTTGGTGTCGAAATCGACGACCTGCCGGATATTGCGCTGCTCCACGACGTCCGGCTGGATCGCCGGAATCGCCCAACCCTGATCGACAACGCCGCCGTAGTAGCGCGAGATGCGTGGATCGTCGTTGGAGCTGCCCGCATATCCAAGGGCGACGCGCGAAGGATCGCTCGTCGTCGAGCAAGCGGAGAGAAGCGCCGCCGCGCCGAGGAGGCTTCCTCGAATGGCGATGGTCCATCCGGACATGTCAGTCATCCTTCTGTGCGATGTCGGAGAGGGTCGAGGCCAGGATTTCCCGCGAGATTTCACCGAAATGCATCGTTTGAAGGGTTCCCGTCTTGTCGAGAAACAGGGTCGCGGGATAACCGGCGACACTGTAGTGGCGGGCGAAACTGTTGGCCTGGTCGAGCAGGACGTTGTCGATTTCGACGCCGGTCTGTTCGAGATAGCGGCGGACCGTATCCGCGCCTTCGCCCTGATTGGCGAAGACGAAGAAGGCATCGCCGCGCTCCTTGGCCATCTGCGCCATCATCGGCATTTCCCGGCGGCAGGGCGGACACCAGCTGGCCCAGAGATTGAGCACCACGGGTTTGCCCTCGAAGTCGGACAGGCGCGCCTCGCCGCCATCGAGCGTGGCGAAGGCGGTCATCGGAGCGGCGACCGCGCTGGTCGTGGCGGTCAGTTGCCAAGCGGTGTTCCAGATGACGAACGCGATCGCCAGCGTCCCAAATGACCAGGCGCGCAGTTTCGCGCCGCGGCAGGCGTAGAGGGTGTAAAGGGCCGCGGCCGCGATGGCGGCAATCCAGGAAAATCCGCCCTCCTGAACAGCGAAGATCCGTAGCGGGGCCTCCGCGAAACTATCCCAGTTCGCGGCGACATGGCCGAGCCGCGCCGCCACGAAGCCGACGACGACCACGACCAGCGACCAGTTGCCGATGCGCGGGTCGATCCGGCCCGCCACGATCGCCGCGATCCCGAGAAAGGCGACGATGGCGAGGATCGCGGCCAGCCGGTCACCGGCGAAGACGAGGGGGCCGAGGCTGATGGCCGTCATATCAGCTACCCTCCGCCAGGCGGGCCGCGGCGAGAAAACCGCTGGCCGTGATATCGCCGATCAGCCGGGAACCGGGCACCTCGCGCGCTTGGTTGTCGACAAAGAGCATGGTGGGCGGACCGACGACGTCCAACTCCTTCATCAGCGCGGTCCGGGCGGGATCGTCCTCGGTGAGGTCCAGTTCGAGCAACTGGAATCCGGCAAGCTCGGCTCTGACGGTCGGGTCGCCGAAGACGTTCCGTTCGATGACCTTGCAGGTCACGCACCATTCGGCGGTGGTGTAGATGAGCGACGGACGGTCGGCGGCGCGAACCAACGCTGCCATGTCCGCCGAATCCCGCACTTTGCGGAAGATCGGCTTTTCGCTTGGTGCCGCCGGTCCGGCCGTAGCCAGACTTGCCAGCGGGCGCAGCGGATCGTCCGCCCCGGCGGCGGCGCCGACGGCCAGAATCGCGCCATAGAGCATCGCGGCGAAGCCGCCGGCCTTGGCCAGCCGCTGCGGAACGCCGGCTTCGCTGCCGAGGACGTCCAACGCGCCGAGGAACACGCCGGCACCCAGAAGCAGCGCCGACCAGAGGCCGAGCGTGGCTGTCGGCGGCAGGATCCGCGACATCATCCAGATCGCCAGGCCGAGAAAGGCGAAGCCGAAGGCGCGCGTGACCAGCACCATCCAGCGGCCGGCTTTCGGCAGCGCCCTTGACCCGATCGTGCCGAAGACGATCAGGGGAATGCCCTGGCCGAGCCCGAGCGCGGACAGTGCGACCGCGCCGAGGCCGACATCGCCCGTCTGGGCGATATAAAGAAGACCGCCGGCGAGGGGGGCCGTTACGCAAGGGCCGACGATGAGCGCCGAGGTGAATCCGAGCGCGGCGCTGGACGAGAGGCTTCCGCGCGATCCCGGCGCCTTTCGGGCGATCGCGTTTGTCCAGGCGGCGGGAAGCCGCAGCTCGAACAGGCCGAACATCGACAGTGCCAGAACGACGAAGAGCGCCGAGACGAACAGGATCGCGGCCTTTGATTGCAGCGCGATCTGTAGATTCTGGCCGGACCATGCCGCAGCGACGCCGAGAAGCCCGAACGCCGCGGCCATCGCTCCGACATAGGTCGCGGAGACCACGAAGCCGCGACCGGCCGACAGCCGCTCGCCGCCACGGCTGAGTTGACCCGCCAGGATCGGATACATGGGCAAGACGCAAGGCGTGAACGCCAGTCCGAGACCGAGGACGAAGAACATCGCAACCACCCATGCCGCGCCGCCATCGGCGAGCAGATCGGCGACGAAACCGCGGTTCGATCGGTCGATCGCGATGCCGGGCGTGCCCGCCGAAGGTTGCGGAAGGTTGCTGATTGTCGTGGTCGCCGGCGTCCCGGCCTGCGGGGCGGTGGCGACGCTCGTTTCGGCGCCCGCGGCCGGCACCGACTGACGTTTCCAGATGCTTTCGCCCTGGACGAGGCGGTTCAGCGCATCCTCGGCCTTGCCGGGCGTCGTTGGTTGCGCCGACAACGCCGCGAGATCGAGCGTCTTCGTCTGCGGCCGGTAGCAGATGCCGTCGTCCTGGCAGCCCTGGTAGCTGACGGTTACGGCCGGTGCATCACCGAGATCGGCGATGGCGGCCGGCTCGGCGGAGGCCTCGGTCGAGCGGTGATACACCTCCATCCGCCCGAAATAGGGATCGTCCTTCGGCTCTCCGGCCGGGGTCGTCATCGGGACATTGCGGCCATCGGTCGTTTGCGCCGCGATGCGATCACGATAGAGATAATAGCCGTCGGCGATCTCCCATCGCAGCTCGAGCCCGCCGGCCGCGGTCTTGTTCGCGGAGAACGCGAACGCCGTGTCCACCGGCAGCGGCGCCGTCTGGGCCAGAGCCGATGCCAGAGGCAGAAAAAGCCAAAGCGAAAAGAAGATCGTCATCGATCTCATGGGCGACCCCTCATTGCGTCGTTTCGGGGGTGAGGTCGGCCGCCCAGCTTAAGGCAGCCTTAAGCTGGGCAGGCGAGCAGGGAAAACGACGCCCCGTTCAGTACGAGAAGGACGACGCATGCGCATTCTGATCGTCGAGGACGACGAGATCCTCGGCAACGGCCTGACGGTCGGCCTCCAGATGAACGGCTTCACCGCCGATCTGGCGACATGTCGCGGCGATGCGGACGCCGCGTTGCGGTCGGGTGGCTTCGATGCGGTGGTCCTCGACATCATGCTGCCGGACGGGTCCGGCCATGAATTGCTGGCGACGATACGCGGGCGCGGCGACGCGACTCCCGTTCTCTTGCTGACGGCGCTCGATACCGTTGCCGATCGTGTCGAGGGGCTCGATGGCGGGGCCGACGATCATCTCGGCAAGCCGTTCGATCTCGACGAGGTCGCAGCGCGGTTGCGTGCGCTGGTTCGACGCGCGAGCAATCGCCCGACCGCCCATCTGGAATGGGACGGCGTGCGCCTCGATCCGGCCAAGATGCTCGCCACGCGCGGCGGCGAAGACGTGCGTCTTTCGCGCCGCGAGTTCAAGCTTCTGCATGCGCTCATGGAACGGCCCGGCACGATCCTGTCCAAGGCCCAGCTGGAAGAGAAGCTGTACGGTTTTCAGGAAGGCGTCGAAAGCAATGCGGTCGAGGTCCATATCCATAATCTGAGGGCCAAGTTCGGGAGAAGCGTCGTCGAGACGGTGCGCGGTGTCGGCTACCGGCTGCGGGAGGCCGGTCGATGATGCGATCTCTCAAGGGCAGGCTGTTCATCATCCTGGTCGTGATGACGGGCCTCGTCTGGCTGTCGGCGACGGCGTGGATCTATCTCAACACGCGGGCCGAAGTGGAGCGGGTTCTGGATGCCAGGCTCATGGAGGCCGCGCGGATGGTATCTTCGCTGATCGACAGCCAGGAGATCGACGTTGCGACGGCCACCCTCGAGCCTCCCGCCATCGCCGTCGATCCGCGCAGTCCTTACGAGCGGCAATTGACCTGTCAGATCTGGTCGCTGACCGGTTCGCTGATCGGGCGTTCCGACGGCGCACCGAACCAGCGCCTCTCCGATCATGCCGATGGGTTCGCCGAACGGGTCATCGATGGGCGGGCCTGGCGCGTCTACGCGGTCACCAACACCAAGCTTGGCGTCCAGGTGCTGGTCGGCGACAATCTCGATATAAGGGCACGGCTGGTCCGCGACGTGGTCAAGGGCCTGCTCCTGCCGATGGTGCCGATCGTACCGACCCTCGCCGCGTTGATCTGGTTCGGGGTGGGCCGCGGCATGCGCCCGCTCGACCGGTTGGCCGCAGGGCTGGCGCAACGCGAGGCGGAGAACCTGCATCCGATTGCCGCCGACCACGCGGCCACGGAGATCCGACCGGTTGTCGCCGCGCTCAACGGCCTCTTTGGACGTGTCCAGGAGGCACGGGAGCGCGAGCGGCATTTCCTGACCTACGCCGCCCATGAGTTGCGCACGCCGCTCGCGGGACTGAAAACGCAAGCCGAAATCTCGCTAAAGACCGATCAGGAGGCGGTGCGGACCGCCGCGCTCAAGCAGATCGTCACGGCGGTGGATCGGACCTCGCGTCTGGTTCGGCAATTGCTCGAGACGGCGGAGGCGGAGGCGGCTGCCGCCAGTGCCCGCTCCGGGACGATCCGGTTGTCCCGCTTCCTGCGCGAGACGGTCGCCGACCAGGCCGGGCGCATTGAGGCAACGGGCGGGCGGCTGGTTTTCGACGCCTCGCTCGACGGGATCGAGATCGTCTCGAAGGAGATATTGCTGGCCCTGGCGGTGCGCAATCTCGTTGAGAACGCCGTCAACCATTCGCCGCAAGGCGGCGCCGTCGTTCTGCGATGGTCGCCCGAGAATGCCATTGTGGTCGAGGACGAGGGGGCCGGAATGCCGCCCGGCGAGATCGAGCGCGCCACCGACCGGTTTTTTCGCGGCGCCAACCGCTCACCTGTCGGTAGCGGTCTCGGCCTGTCCATCGCGAAGCTTTGCGCCGAAAAGCTGGGTGGCGAACTCGAACTCACCAACCGGGCGCCACGCGGTTTTCGCGCAGCGTTGCGGTTGGCATAGATTTCAAACGGTCGGCCAGACCAATCTACGCCGTCGTTCTCGTTGATCGACCGTATCCACGCGTTAAGCGGCGTGGGAAAAGTCGGCAGCCTGCAAACGGTATCGCTCAGAGCGTCTCATTCAGCCGTCTGGTTCGGGTCGGGAGTCGAATGGCGGGCTTCCGCCTGCCAGATGCACGAAAGCTCTCTGTCCGCTCTCGGCCCGTTCTCGTCGAGTAACCAGCCAGACGGCAACGCGCCCTTTCCAGACGTTCGGACGAGCTGAGTCATTTCCTGAAAGCTGGCCGCTCGGCCGACGCTGCTTCTTGATGAACTCGTAGGCCAAAACCTGTACCTCAGAACGGTAGGCAATGAAGGACCGTCAGCGCTTGAAATCTTGAAAAGTGCGCCCATTCGGATGCAATGCACAGGCCAATCCATTCTCCTGGAACTCCGCGCAGACTAGCGCGATTCGCTTCACCGCATGAAGATCGTCCTAACGCGGAAGATCGAGCACACGGCTGACATTGGGCGTGGTCACCATGTGGATGCCCACCGACACCAATCCCCGGATGATTGGCGGACGCGCGGCCCCGGCGCTTTAGGGGTTGGCTTGCAAACGAGGTACAAGTGCCGGAAGGCGTGGCACGCCCGCAACCTATTTCCACTCAATATCTATCTGGCCCACACCAGACTCCTAATTCAAATAAACGTCACGTTCCACCTCGAATATCGAAAAATTCCATCCTTTCCTTCAACTATAGATACGTGAAAGGGAAGGAAAAATACTAATTTTAAGAAATTCTTTGATCTGTATTTTAGATAATAATTATTACTTTTATTATAGGAAATGAATTTATCTAAATATGCTCCATTACCCAATAAATAATCAGATACCTGCCGACCTGTACAATCCGCACCTGATAGCGCCTGATCGAAAATCACCTCATAGCGAACGCCTATGTCGTCCAGATACTCGTCCATGTTGCGGAGCGGTTCCGAGGCGAGTGCTTCGGCGCACATCCTCGTCAGCGCCGGCGGATCTCCGGCACCCTTTTCCCGGTCCCGTGTTTGGGCCTCGCCAAGAACGACGCTTTTTGCTTCACCGCGGCGCCTTTCTGGACCCAGCTTCGGCGCTGTCGATTCAGCGACCCCCGCCCGCCCCGCGCCGGCGGCAATGGTGTCTCGCAGTTCGTTCCCGAATGCGATCGTGGTGAGCGGGGCAATCGACGCGATCGGCCCCAGCCTCAAGATGGCAGACCCCAGAAGGCCAATGAAGACAATCCGGCGCCGCGCTGCGGCGCGCGTCCGGATCACCGGCTGCGTCAACGCTTGGCGGTGGCTTCCGAGTTTCGCGGCGATATCCACGCCATCGCTCGCAAGCTTTCGTCTGAGAGGACCATAAGGATCGAAGTCGATCGACATCTTTGTCCCTCACTGTTCCCGCATGGCACGATTGAACTGATCCGTCAGCGGCTTTAAAAGATACGACATCGCCGTGCGCTCACCGGACTGGATGAAGGCCTCCACCGACATGCCGGGGACCAACGGAAACCGCTTCTTTCACCATGCCCGACCGCGGACCATCTGGCACGCTCAGAACCACACAGCCGCCTTCGGCGTCTGCGGCACCTCGCCCGTCGCCGCGTATTTCAAGGCCTCCGCGACCGCTTCCAGCAGTTGCTCCGGCGTGAAGGGTTTCGGCAGGAGGCCGAGGGCCGCGTCTTTGCCAGCCCGTGCAACAGCCGCCTGTCCGGTAATATACAGGCTGGGCACCTGATGCTCGTCACGCAGCCGACGGGCCAGATCGACGCCGTCGTCACCGCCATCCAGATCGATATCGACCAGAGCGAGCGAGATCGTCGAGGACCGCGCGATGTCCAGCGACGGGGCACTGCGCATGGTGGGCCCCAACACCTCGTAGCCGGCGTCCCTCAGATCGTCCTCAATGACCATGGCCACGATCAGATTGTCCTCGACAATCAGCACGGAATGAATTGCGGGCATCTATCTATCCAGTACGCTGCGGGCCGGCACCCGTACCTGCACCTGAAGACCGGCGGGTGTAAATTCCAGATTTGCCTCGCCGTCGAGACTGTGCGCCGCCGAACGGATGAAGCGGGTGCCGTAGCCGG